>DATKZW010000109.1:0-6663 GCA_035527775.1 Sumerlaeia bacterium
GCTGCAGAAAGCGGCCGGGAGAACTGCGCCGAAAACAGGTCCAAATCCCGCCCAGAGCCGCGATCCCGGCCTGACAAGGGCCGAATCGCGGACGAAAGCCGGAGCAAGGAGCCCCCGCGCCGGAAAACCACCCCCGCCGCGCCCCCCGAGACGCCGCATCGCTCCACGCGTGAAGGATTGAGGCGAAGCGCGCCGATCGAGCTAATTGCTTGCAATCGCCGCGACCCCGAGAGAGAATCGGCCCCCGAACGTCGCGCCGACGCCGCGGGTCGCATTGCCGACAGGGCCGGGAGGGGCCTCCCGACCTTCCCGCAAGAGGGCGCCATGGAAACGCAGCGCCTTGAGGCGATTGCCATTGGGAGCGGGCCGGCGGGGCAAGAGGGCATCGACCATTTGACAAGGGGGAGCAGCCTTCGTCGCCGCCCCTGGTCGGGAATGGAGGTAAGCCATGTTTCAAGGATCGATCGTCGCGCTGATCACGCCGTGGAAGGACGACGCACTGGACAGGGACGCCTTTGCGGACCTGATCGAGTTCCAGATCGAGAACGGCACGTCGGCCATCGTGCCGTGCGGCACGACGGGCGAGTCGGCCACGATGTCGCACGAAGAACACCACGACGTGATCGCCTTCACCGTCGAGCGGGTCCGCAAGCGCGTTCCCGTGATCGCGGGCACGGGCTCGAACGCGACGTACGAGGCGGTGGATCTGACGCGCCGGGCGAAAGAACTCGGCGCCGACGCCGCGCTCCTCGTTTCGCCCTATTACAACAAGCCCACCCAGGAGGGGCTGTACCGCCACTACAAGTTCCTGGCCGACGCGGTGGCCATCCCCATGATCGTGTACAACGTGCCGGGCCGCACGGGATCGTCGATCCTTCCCGACACGGTGGCGCGTCTGAGCGAGATCCCCAACATCGTGGCCCTCAAAGACGCCGTCGGGTCGATCGACTACACGAGCGAAGTGGTTTCCAAGTGCGACATCACGGTCCTTTCGGGCAACGATTCGATGAATCTGCCCATCATGGCCCTGGGGGGGAAGGGCGCGATTTCGGTGCTGGCCAACATCGCGCCGCGCGTGACGGCCGATCTGTGCGGCGCGGCCCTCGAAGGCGATTGGCCCAAAGCCCTCGCACTGCACAAAAAGCACTTCAATCTCTGCCAAGCCCTCTTCATCGAGTCCAACCCGATCCCGGTCAAGGCCGCGGCCGAGATGATGGGCCTCTGCGGCCCGGAACTGCGCATGCCCCTCTGCCCGATGGGCGACGCGAACCGCGCCAAGCTCCGCGCGGCGATGAAGGAAGCGGGCCTGCTCTCCTGACTTGCGACGGCAGGGACGTAACGCGGGCGAGAGGCCCGCGTGAGGGGATGGCGCGCCATGGTCGCGGCAACTTCCCCGGGTCGGGAGCCGGAGCACAGAGGCGGCGTTCACGGACTTCGACGAAAGCAGGCAGGAGAAATGGCAACACCCATCATCATGTGCGGCGCGGCGGGGCGCATGGGATTGACGATCTTGCGCTGCGCCGCGGAAGATCCCGAGTTTGAAATCGTCGGCGGCGTCGAGGCCGAGGGCTCGGCCGCCGTTGGACGGCGTGTCGGCGACCTCATCGGCAGACCCGAGATCAACGCGCCCATCGTGGGAGACTTCGTCGGCCTCGCGCCGCCGGACAACGCCGTGGTCGTCGATTTCTCCCTTCCCGAAGGGCTCGTCCCTCAGATCCGCTGGTCCGCCGAGCAGGGCCTGTCCTCCGTGATTGGGACGACGGGCCTCGGGGAGTCCGAGCGCGCCGAGATCGAGAGGGCGTCGCGAGAGATCCCCGTCGTGTTCGCGCCGAACATGAGCGTCGGCGTCAACACGCTCTTCAAGATCACGGCCGACGTCGCGCGCATTCTCGGCGAGAGCTACGACGTCGAGATCGCCGAGATGCACCATCGTTACAAGAAGGACGCCCCCAGCGGCACGGCGCGCCGCCTGGGCGAGATCGCGGCCGAGGCGATGGGCGGGACGTACGAGGAACTCGTGCGCGATGGCCGCTCGGGCATTACGGGCGAGCGCCCCGCTCGCCAGATCGGCATGCACGCTCTGCGCGGCGGCGACGTTGTGGGCGAGCACACCGTGACCTTCGCCGCCCTGGGCGAGCGGATCGAGCTCACCCACCGCGCCCAGTCGCGCGAGACTTTCGCCCGGGGCGCCTTGCGCGCCGCCGCCTGGGTCGCGGGCCGCGAGCCGGGACTTTACGACATGCAAGACGTGCTCGGGATCGGGCGCAAGGAGCGGCGGTGAGCGTTGCGGAGACACGAGAAAGGCCCCTGCCTGTCGCGCCGCGCGCGCGAGATTCGGGCGATGTTCTCCGCCATCGCTCCCTTCTATGACCGGCTGAACCACCTGCTCAGTTTCTCCATCGACCGCCTCTGGCGTCGCCGGATCGTCGCGCGGTCGCTGGCGGCCTTCGCACGCCAGGAGAGCCCCGGGACGGCGGCCGACGCCATTTCGATCCCGGCTGCGGACCGTCCGCGGGTTCTGGACGTCTGCGCGGGCACGGGGGATCTGGCGCGGGCGTACGCGCGGCGCCTCATGGCGAGAGGGCGGGTCGTCGCCTTGGATTTCTCTCACGAGATGTTGCTTCACGGCGTCCGCAAGTTTTGCGCCGGCGCCCGCGACGCTCCATCTTCCCGTCCGCGGGACGGTCGGCGGCGGAGGGCGCCCATCCTCCCGGTCGAGGCCGACGCGTTGCGTCTCCCCTTTGCGTCGGGCGCATTCGATCTCGCGGCCGTGGCCTTTGGACTGCGCAACTTGGTGGATCGGCCGGGCGGCCTGGCGGAGATGGCGCGGGTCGTTCGTCCGGGAGGACAGGTTTTGGCGCTCGAGTTCGGCTTGCCTGAGTCCCGGTGGATGCGGCGGCTCTACGGATTCTATCTTCACCAGGTCCTTACGCGCGTGGGAAATCGGGTCAGCGGGTCCGCGGCCTACGCCTACCTGACCGAGTCGGTCGAGGAATTCCCGGCGCCGGACGAAGTCCGGACTTGGATGGAAGGGGCCGGTCTGGTAAATGTCACGGGCGAGCCCTGGACCGGCGGCATCGTGCGCCTTTACCGAGGGTTCGCACCGCCGAAGGAGCGGAGGCCGTCATGAGCGAGCGGAGAGTCCTGGTGGGGATCACGGGCGCCAGCGGCGCGGTCTACGGCCGCGATCTTCTGGAGGCGCTGGCGCGTTCTCCCGAGGTCGGCGAAGTTGCCGTCATCGTCAGCGATGCGGGGCGGCGCGTGCTGAAGGAGGAGATCGGCGCCCAGGTGGCAGGGGATGACGCGAACTTCCCTCAATGGCTTCGCCTCGACGAGGCGGGGCTCGCCAAACTGCGGTTCTACCCCATCGACGAGATCGGCGCCGCGCCGGCCAGCGGCTCCCATCCGTTTGAGGCCCTGGCCGTCGCGCCTTGCTCGATGCGCACGCTGAGCGCGGTGGCGCACGGGTTGGCGGACAATCTGCTGACGCGCGCCATCGACGTGGCGATCAAGGAGGGCCGGCGCGTGGTTCTCGCTCCTCGCGAAACGCCTCTGAGCGCGCTCCACCTGGAGAACATGCTGCGCCTGGCGCGCCTGGGCGTGCGCATCGTCCCGCCTTGTCCTGGGTTTTACCACGGTCCCCAGAAGGTCGAGGACCTCGTGCGCTTCGTCGTGCAGAGAATTGTCAACCAGATGGGGCTGGAGTTCCCCGATCCGATTCAGTGGGAATGAGGGCGCCCACGGGGCGCAGGCGCGGAGAGAGGCATTGAGAAACCTGTGGCGGCGCATCAAGGACTTGGTTCGCAGGATCCTTCTGCTCGATCCCAAGTTTCTCTGCGACGACTGCCACTACGACTACGGCCACGCGTGTCGCCGGCCCGAGCGCCCCAACGCGCGCAGGTGTCCGGACTACAAGCGGCGAGGGGGATGACGGAGACTGGAGAATCCGTCCGGACGGACGGCATGGCGGAAGAGCGGCTTGGTCCGATCCGGAAGCGTCTATGAAAACGAGAGGCGCCACGAAGGCTGTAAGTGCGACAGAGCGCGGTACAAGGAGCCAGGGTTGGGAGTCCCTTCCGGAGGGACCGCGCATGATAGCGAGAAGATCCTTCCTCTCCCTGACGGCTCGGATATGCGTCGCCGGCGTTTTGCCATTCGCCTCCTGCTCGCAACGCCGCGGAGACTTCTCTCGCCCGAAAGGAGCAACGGACATGGAGAAGCGGGCAAATCCGGCCATTGCGAAGGCCATGCGCGCTCTGGAAGGCGGGATTCCCCGCGCTCGCGCCGATGCCAGGCTCCCCGCCTACCATTTCCGTCCTCCCGCCCGCTGGATGGGCGACATCAACGGCCCGATCTACCACAACGGGCGCTACCACATCTTCTACCAACACAATCCGTACGACGAGAAGTTCGGGTCCGTGCACTGGGGCCACGCTCGCAGCAAAGATCTTGTGTTCTGGGAGCATCTGCCCATCGCGCTGTGGCCGTCAAAGGACGAAGGGGAAGACCACTGCTACTCCGGCGCCTCGGTGATTAACGGCGAGGGCCGGCCCATGATCTTCTACACGAGCATGCCGACATTTGAGCAGTGGGCGGCCGTCGGCGACGACGATCTGATCGTCTGGGAAAAGTGCCCGGGGAATCCCGTTCTTCCCGCCAGCGTCCACAGCGACATCGTCCGCATCGGGGCGTGGCGGGATCCCTTCATCTTCAAGCACGACGGGCATACGTATCTCATCTGCGGCGGCTGGGCGGGCGAGAAATACGGTCCGGGCCACAGTCGCGGGATCGTCAGCCTCTACCGGGGCCGGAACGCGGGATTGACGGAGTGGGAGTACGTTGGCCCGCTCTATTGCCATCCGCATTCGCCCGACAATGCGTGTCCGAACTTCTTTCAGGTCGGCGAGAAGTGGGCGCTCTTCATGTCGCGGCACGACCCGCACGTGGTGAACTACTACGTGGGCGCGTGGGATCTCGAGACGTTCCGGTTCCATCCGGAGTCCGCCGGCACGATGGGTTACAGCGAGGACATGTACGCCACGCAGGGACTCTACGACGCGAAGGGGCGGCTCATACTCTGGGGAACGCTGCACGCTTACCGGACGGGGAAGGGCTGGATCGACTGGCCTGGGTGCCTCACGCTGCCGCGCGTGGTGAGTCTGCGTCCCGACGGTCTGCTCGGTTTTGAGCCGGCGCCCGAGCTGAGAAAGCTCCGCGGCAGGCGGCGCCGCGAACCCGGGATCTCGCTCTCGTCTTCATCTCACGTGATGGAAAACACGAGAGGCGATCTCCTCGAGATCGCGGCGGAGTTCGAGCCAAAGGGCGCTCGGGCCTTTGGAATGAAGGTGCGCCGAAGCGACGACGGCAAAAGGGCGATCGCCATCCGCTACGACGAGGACGGCCTCGAGGTGAACGGCATCCGAGGGATTTTTAACGAGAAGGAAAAAGACGTGGGGCCGTTCAAGCTCCTGGCGGGGGAGACGACTCTTCAGCTGCGCGTGTTCCTGGACAAGGCCGTCATGGAGGTCTACGCGAACGGCCGGGCGTGTTTCAGTCGCCTGTTGGATTCGCGGGAAGAGGACCTCGGGGTGGAGGTCTTCGCGGAGGAAGGCGCCGTGAGGGTCAAGCGGTTCGACGCGTGGGAGATGGGGGCGATCTGGTAAGAACCAGGACGATCTCGAATCCAAAGGGGATTGAGCGGCTTCGCGGCGCGATTTTCCGCGCAGGAAGAGATTGCACTGCGCCCGGTCGGGGCTTATGATGCTCCCTGCGAACTCGCCTGCAAGCGGCGCTTGGCCATGTGAGAGGACACCGGGTTTCGATTGCTCTTGCCGGGCTGAATGGAACGTCAAAGGAGGCGCCTCATGACGACAAAGGAAGAGACAAAGGAAGAGAAGCTCGTCCGCCTTGAGAAGGGATTGCAGGACCTGAGGACCTCCTTGCCGGAACACTGCTACGGCGACGACGGCTTCATCAGCATCCACCGCACTTCGGCGGAGCATTGGCAGAAGATCGAGGACCTCGAAGGGGAAATCAGGAACCTGAGGGCGGAGCTGGGACGCTGAAAGGCGGCGCACGAAGACCTCAAGAAGCGCGGTGGGCTGCCGCCGAGCGCCTTGCCTTGACCACCGGACGTCTTTCGAGACACACGATGAATCTGGACGCACTGCCGAGATGCAACCTCGCCCAGCTGCCGACGCCGATCGAGGAGATGCCGCGACTGACCCACGAGTTGGGCGGCCCCAGGTTGCTCGTCAAGCGAGACGACCAGACGGGCCTCGCCCTGGGCGGAAACAAGGCGCGCAAGCTCGAGTACCTGATCGCGGACGCTCTGGCGAAAGGCGCCGACACCGTCGTCACGGGAGGCGGAGCGCAGTCCAACCACTGCCGACAGACCGCCGCCGCCGCCGCAAAGGTCGGCGTGGCGTGCGACCTCGCGCTGGGGGGAGAGAGGCCGGAGGTTCCGAACGGCAACGTCTTGCTCGACCTTCTCTGCGGAGCGAATCTGCACTGGATCCCGCGAGAACGCCGAAAGGAAAAGATGGACGAAATCGCCCGAACGCTGCGAAGCGCGGGACGCACCCCGTACCTCATACCGGTTGGGGGATCGAATGGGCTCGGCGCCATGGGGTACGCGCAGGCGATGGTGGAACTGCAAACGCA
>DATKZW010000110.1:0-4446 GCA_035527775.1 Sumerlaeia bacterium
CGGTGGGTTCGTCCAAAACGTAGAGCGTCTCGGTGAGCGAGCTGCCGAGAGCGGTGGCGAGATTGATGCGCTGAGCCTCTCCCCCCGACAGGGTGCGCGTCTGGCGATCGAGGGTGAGGTAGCCGAGCCCGACGTTGTCGAGATAGTGAAGACGCGACCGGATCTCCTGCAACAGACGGTCGGCCGCTTCTTCCTCTTTGGGGGGGAGGCGCAGGAGGTCGAAGTACTCGTGCAGGTCCTCGATCGAGCGGCCGCATACCTCGGCGATGGTTTGGCCGTCCACGCGGACCGCCAAGGCCTCGGGCCTGAGACGCGCGCCGCCGCAGTCGGGACAGGGCGTGTAGGCGCGGTAGCGGGCGAGCATAACGCGGGCCTGGATTTTGTAACGCTTCTTTTCCAGCCAGGTGAAGAAGCCTTGAATGCCGCACCAGTCGCCCCCCTCCGCCCCGCTGCACGGACCCCGTCCGCGATTGCCTTCGATCAGGACGCGCCGTTGCTCGGGAGTGAATTCCGAGAGGGGCACGTCCCAAGGCGCTTCGGGCGCCGTCTTGCGCAGGTAGTCGTACATCTCGCGGTTTGACGGCGTATTCCACGGCGCCACGGGTTCGTCCCGGAGGGTCAGGGACCAGTCCGGTATGACCTTGTCCAGATCGATGCCGACCACGCGGCCGAAGCCTTGACACGTCGGGCAAGCGCCCAGAGGACTCGAAAATGAAAACATGGCCGGCTCAGGCCGGCGAAAGGACCTGCCGCACCGGGGGCAGGCGAGATCGGCCGTAAAGACCCACTCCGCCCCCGAATCCGCGTCGCGCACCCGTGCCCGGCCCGCTCCCGCTCGGAAAGCGACCTCAAGCGCTTCGGCGAGACGCGACTGGCTGTGCGGACCCGTCGCCACGCGGTCTGCCACAAGGTCGATGCGGGCAGGATGCCCGATGCGGGCAGAGGCGAGATCCAAGGTCGCGCCTTTCGAGCGGCTCCGCCGACCACCCGTCCCTGACCTCTGGCCCCTGGTCCCTGATCCCTGATCCCCGACCCCAGTTCCCTCCCCCAAGTCGCCCGGCTTGGCCGGGATGAGCCGCTCCGCCCCGAAGTCCTCAAGATCGACCATCGTCCCGTCCTCGGCCATGGCGCGGGTGAACCCCTGGCGGCGCATCTCGGCGAGGGCGGATTCCAACCGCGCGCCGCCCTCCGGGCCGGCGGCTTCGGGATCTACTCCGTGGATCTCGACGGGGGCGAGGACCACGAGACGCTTCCCGGGGCCGAGTCCAGCCAGCTTGGCGGCGGCCGTGGCGGGCGAGTCGCCCGCGACTTCCTCGTCGCAGTCGGGACAGAAGACGTGTCCGACCCGCGCGAAGAGAAGGCGCAGGAAATCGTTCACCTCGGTGGCCGTGCCGATGGTCGAGCGAGCGTTGGCGACCGAGTTTTTCTGCTCGATGGCGATGGCGGGCGGGATGTTGTGGATGGCGTCGACGTCGGGCCGCTGCATCTTCTCGATGAATTGGCGCGCGTAAGTCGACATCGACTCGACGTATCGGCGCTGCCCTTCGGCGTATAGCGTGTCGAAAGCCAGGGACGATTTGCCCGAGCCCGAGACGCCCGTCACGACGGTCAGCCGTCCGCGGCGCACTTGGAACGAGACGTTTTTCAAGTTGTGCGTGCGCGCGCCGACGACTTCGATGGCGTCGACCGATGGGAGATGTTCAGGTAAGCCGGCTTGTGCCATGGGCAACACGGGCGCGTCCTCTTGCCGAATGCCTCCGGAGAACGCAGAAGCGTTCCCATCTCAGGGATCTCGCGCAGAGCCGCCGCGCCATCCTTCACGATTCCTTGACTTGGGCGCCTTTTTCAAGGATATTCCCTCTTCAGTTGAGGCGCTCTCCCCGTAGTTTCCCGACTGCCAGGAAAACCGCAAAGCCCGCGTCGCTGGAGTCGTCTCGTCTGAGTCACGCCCAGGGATCACGGCGGTCCGAGACCGCAGAGACGGCGGCCCGAGGCCGCAGAGAAGGAGGGGGAAATGGGAACCGTTCTGATCGCGGTCGGCGCCTTTTTCGGCTACCTAATCGCCTACAATACGTACGGCAAGTTCCTTGCGCGCAAGGTGTTCGAGCTGGATGACGCGCAGCCGACTCCCGCCCATGAGTTCGAGGACGGACAGGACTTCGTGCCGACGCGCTGCGAGGTGCTTTTCGGCCACCACTTCGCGTCCATCGCCGGCACGGGACCGATCGTTGGGCCGGCCATCGCCATCATCTGGGGCTGGGTCCCCGCTTTGCTCTGGGTCTTTTTCGGCGCGATTTTCATGGGAGCCGTGCACGACTTCTCGGCGCTGGTTCTTTCGGTCCGTCACCAGGGGCGCAGCATGGGCGACATCGCGGGCGACGTCGTGAACGGGCGCGTGCGCACGCTGTTTCTTCTGATCATTTTCTTCGGCCTCGTGATCGTCATCGCCATATTCTGCCTCGTCATCGCCAGGATCTTTGATATGTACCCCGAGTCGGTCTTTCCCGTCTGGATCCAGCTGCCGATCGCCATGGCGATCGGGCACTTGGTCTACCGCAAGGGCGCCAAACCGCTCGTTCTGTCTCTCATCGGCGTTGCGGGCGTCTATGCGGCGATCGTGATTGGCGCCTACTGGCCCCTGAAGATGCCGGAGGTCCTAGGGCTCCCTCCCGTCATCGTTTGGACGGCAATCCTTCTCGTTTACGCCTACTTCGCGTCCGTGTTGCCCGTGTGGCGGCTGCTCCAGCCGCGCGACTACATCAACGGGCATCAGCTCTTCATTGCCCTTGGCCTGCTTCTTCTCGGCATACTGTTGGCCCGTCCCGACATTGTCGCGCCCGCGGTGGACTTCTCTCCCGAAGGCGCGCCCCCCATGTGGCCCATGCTCTTCGTCACGGTTGCCTGTGGGGCGATCTCGGGCTTCCACTGCCTCGTCAGTTCGGGCACGAGCTCCAAGCAATTAGGCAAACAGAGCCATGCTCTGCCCATCGGCTACGGCGGCATGTTGACGGAGGGGTTCTTGGCCGTGCTTGTCATCATCGCCGTGGCGGCCGGCATCGGCATGGCGCGCGAGGGAGTCGAGCTCAGCGGCGTCGCGGCGTGGCGGGAACACTACAGATCCTGGGGCGCGGCCCAGGGTCTGGGGGCGAACATCGGCGCTTTCGTCACCGGGTCGGCCAACCTGCTTGACGCCATCGGCCTTCCCCCCAAAGTCGGAACGGTGATGATGGGGGTGTTCGTGGCGTGCTTTGCGGGCACGACGCTGGACACCGCCACGCGTCTGCAACGTTACGTGGTCGCGGAACTGGCGCGGGGAGTCGGCTTCAAACCTCTGACGACGCGCCACGGCGCCACGCTTTTCGCCGTCGTCACCGCCGCCGCCCTTGCCTTCCCCAAGAAAGGGACGGGCGGCCTGATTCTCTGGCCGCTCTTCGGGGCGACGAACCAGCTCCTGGCCTGCTTGGCGCTGCTCGTGACCTCGGTCTATCTCCATCGCCGCGCCAAGCCGTTCCTCATCACCCTCATCCCCATGTGCCTGATGTTCGCCGTGACCGCCTGGGCGATGGCCTACAACCTGAAGACCTTTTTCCTGGATCCCTCCTCCGGCGCGTGGAATCCTTCCTGGCATCTGATTCTCATCGGCGCCGTCATCATGATTCTGGAAATCTGGATGGTGATCGAGTCGCTCGCCGTCATGGCGTCCGGAAGAAAGCCTTCCCCCGCAAGCAGCCAAAGGCCTCCCGAATCGGGCGCGCGCGCGTCTTGAAACGGCCTTGGATCCGACTCGGAATCCGGTTCGCCCGTCGGAGACGGCTTCCCGCGTTGAAGCAGGGCTGGACGCGGGGCCCTGTCAGCGGCGTCGTTCTCGCCGTGCGCCGTCCCGCGCGCCGTGCGTCGAATCTGCCCGCAACGATTCACTCGAAGACGACGCAGTCCAGTCCGAGGAAGCGCTTCGCTCCCACAGCCTTGGCGTTGGCGCCGACCGCCTCAAAGCGCAGGAGGATCGCGCCGTTGCGAGGCGTGAATTCGCCGAGGGGAATGGGGCCCGTCGGGATGACGTCTGGACTGTAGAAGTCGAAGACCTCGCCGATCTCTCTGCCGTTCACGGAAATGCGATACCGGCCGTAGTCCTTGGCTTTCGTGCCGTGCAGAACGATCTTGCGCAGGCCGGACTCGGCGACCGGCACCTCGTACTCGACGAAATCGCCCACCCTCTGCGCCCGGACCAAGCGCTGTTCGTCGTTAGACCATCCGTACTGCGCATGCGTCTGAGTCTGGATTTGGAGATCTTCGGTCTTCGCTGAAGGCTTGAGGTCCTCGAATTCGATCGCGCCCGCGATCTTGCTCGGGCGCTCCGCCGGCTTCGAGTCCCGGAAGGAATGCGAAGCGCCCGGTCGCGCGTACCAGTGAACGGGAGAGGAGTATCCGTTGTTTCGCGGATCGCCC
>DATKZW010000111.1:0-8473 GCA_035527775.1 Sumerlaeia bacterium
CTGCCAAAAGGCGCGCCCTTCGCGCAGAAGTTCGACCTTCGGCCTCGAAAGAGGAATCGACCACGACCCAACTTTCAGGACGCGCTTCGAGGCCGTCACTCTCGACATGGAGGAGAAGGGCGTCATGGTCTCGGCGTCGCGATGCACGAAGTCATAGATGCCGTGGCCGCCGGGATCCATGCCGGTCGTGAAGGCGGCCCAGGCCACGGGGCTCTGGGGAGGCATCGTGGTTCTGAGGGGCCGGTAGTCTCCCTCCGACATCAGGCGCTTGAAGTTAGGCATGAGATCCGCGGCCACGTATCGCTCAAGAAGCCCGGCGTCCATGCCGTCAATGCCGAGGATGAGGGTCCTTTTCTTCTTTTCTTCGCTCGCCTGGCAGAGGGGAGCGGCTCCGGCGATGAGCGAAACGGAAAGCGCGCCAATCAGGATCGAGGCCCGGAAGGCGCGCGGGAAACGGCCGTCGGCGCCGTCCCGCGGCCCCGCCGCGCGGTCGGTCGAAGCCCGGTCGGGCAAGCCGGTCGAAGTCCGCGCAAAGGGGAAGGATCTCGAGTCCGTCACTCCGCTTCTCCTTCTTCCGCGGCGGCGTTGCGGGAACTCGCGCCATCCTTCGAACGCGAGTCCCTCGCGCTTTTCCCCCCAAGAAGGGACCGGCCATCGCAGTACTCCGGGACGCCCACGCCGAGCAAGTCAAGGACCGTCGGCGCAACGTCTACGATGTTGGCGTTCTCGGTCATTATCTTGCGATTGCACAAGAGCGCCCCCGGCGCCTGTGAGGGATCGAAGTTGTGGTCGCCGCTCCAGGGCCGCGTGTTGTCTTCGATCACTGCGTCGCTCAGTCCGCCCGTCACGGCATTCCACGCCATTCGGTATCCGGCTCGAAACCCGACGATAAGGTCGGGGGCGTCGGACACGTAAGGGCCCGAATACACTTCGCTTGCGGAGTAGACTCTCCAGACCGGCTTGCTCTTTTCCTTTCCGTCAGAGAGGTCTTGGAGGTTCCGGGCGATCTCGCGCTTCAAGGCCTCAGCCTCCTCGCCGCCTTTGACGACGCCCTGTTTCTCTCGTCCGACGAGGTTGAGATAGATGCCGGCGAAACCGAGAGAGTAGGCCCGCGTCTTCGACCAATCGACGTCCTGAAACATGTCCTTCCCCGTCGGCTTTTCCGTCTTGAGGGCCATGTAGCCGTTCCGGTAAAGCCAAGTATTGAGGTTCACCTCGCGGCGAAAGGACTTGAATCCGTGGTCCGACATCACAAGGAGGACGGTTCTCTCGTCGATCTTCGCCATGACGCGACCCAGGAGATCATCCAAGTCCTCGTACATTCTCTGGATGACGCCGCGGCGCTTCCCCGCGTCCCGCCCGCGGTTGGCTGGGTGGTCTTCTTCGAGGCAACGGAAAAACATGTGCTGGACGCGGTCGCTGATGTCGAAGACGCAGACCACGCAACCTCGCGGCGTCTTCTCGAGCGCGTCGAAGAACATTCTCTCGCGCTCGCGATGGATTCCGTAGGTCTGTTCGAGAAACGCGTCCTCGTCAATGACGCCTTCGTTGAGCGCGGACGTGTCTTCCGCGACGCCGAGGGTGGCGAAGGCCCCTTGGGTCTTGGCAAGGTAGGGGGCATAGGAAAAGGGATGGGAAATGGGCAGCGCCGGCTTGTAGGGATCGATGTGGATCGGGGTGACGTAGAGCCGAAAGCGGGGAGATGTCTCGATCAGGTAGAACTTGCAGATCCCGCGGACCCGCGCGCCGAGGCCCACCTTGAATTCCAGCGAAATCCACGGGGTGTACTCGCCCAGAGCGATGGGGTAAGCGCTTCCGCCGACGATCAGGTCGCCGTGCGCCCCGTCACCCCCAATGTGAATCTCAAAAGGAACGCGGACGGGGGCGCCGTCTCCCGCGAATCTGTGCCCGGGGCCTTCCAACTGGGCCTTGACAACGAGCTTCCCCTCGCCGTCATCCCCGAGATCCACCGGAAGAAGCCTGCCGCTGATGAGATTTCTCTCTCTGTCGAGCGGATCGTTGCTGTAAAGGAAGTAAGTCCCCTGGCTTCCGACGATGTCGGGCACGCACATCCCCGAGAGAAGCACGCCGTCGATTTTCTCCGGGGGAAATGTGATGGGGACTCTTTGGACCGTGCTGAAAATGCCGTGATCGCTCAGGACCTTCCAGAAGGATCGGCTCTTGCGGCCGCCCCGAATAGTGGGCCTGCCGATTGGGATGCTGCGCCGGCCCAGACGGATCGAACGCGGCGATGGAAGAATCTGGGCGGAAGAGAGTTCGGGAAGGTAGGTCCTGCGATTCGGCGCCAGGAAGTCGAAGATGCGGTGCTTTCCGGGGTTGCACCCGGTTTGGAATGAAGACCATGCAACGGGCGATTCCGCCGGGTGCGTCGTCCCCAGTTCCGCAAAAGACCCCTCGTCGCGCAGCTTCTGAAAGTGAGGAAGGACGCCTTTCCCCATGAACTCCCGCGTGAGTTGCGGATCGAGTCCGTCGAGGCCAAGCACGACAACGCGGCGGACGTCCGCGCGTCCCTTCGCCTGCGCCTTGCGTCGGCGCCACGCGCGCAGGGCAAGGCGAACCGGCCAGGTCAACAATGAGAGACAGACAAGGATAAAGGCCGCGAACAACGCGAGGAAAGACGAAACGAAGGCGAAACCGGCTCCCGGCCCGATGTACGCGGAGGCGGGCGTCGGCGTCAACGTCGCGAGAACGCACAACGCGACGAAGGAGAGAGCGACCCTTCGCAAATGCCGGCTAGGGCGGCTGGGGTCCTTCTCGACGCGCATGCTTTGCCTCGCCTGTCCTATTCCTCGGGATCCCATTCGCCCCACGCAGACAGAAGCCGCGTCATCGCCGGTTGCGGTACAGCGAGGCGTCGGGCACGCGCGCCATCCGCTCGACGTCGAGCTTGCGGCCGAGGAACCGGCGGATTCGCTCGGCTACGTTGCGGGGATCGTCCAGAGCGGCCCGGTAGCATACGGCGATGTACTCATAGTTCGGATGCGTCTCGAGAAGGTACTTCGCCTTCTTGAGATGCTTCTCGTAAGCGGCGCGATCCTTCTTGCTTTCTTCATCCGACGCGTTCGTCGAGTCTCCCCTGTGGGCGAGCATCCTGCCTTGCGACGCAAGCATCTCGTCCATGTCGCGTTCCATCAGGATCACCCTGTAAAAGCAATCCTCGGGAAGGTCCTTGAGCAGGAAGGATATGATCTTGACCGCCTTGCCTTTGAGGTCTGAGACCCAAGACTTGTCGCCCCCCTTGTCCAGGTCCTTCACGCGCTCGAGCTCGCAGTACCCGCGAGGATTGTCCGCGTCGGCCGTACGGATCTCGTCGGCGGCGATTTCCAGGCCTCCCGCGGCGAGCATTTGCATCATCATGGACGTGCCGGAGCGCGGCAGGCCGGACACGACGACGACGGGCTCGCCGTATTTGCGCTTTCTGATGAACTCTCGGACGATTCCCGGCATCGCTCCGCTCCATACATCGGCGCGCCGCCGGACCTTCGGCGGCGAGGGCATTCTACCAGAAACCCGGAGCGAAGCCACGCGGTTTTTGAGGATTTCTCCCCGGCGCGAAAACGGTTGTAGGAGAGACGGGTTCCGCCGTAAGACGCCCGCCGCCTGACGGCGGAATGAGTGGGAGTGAAGAGCAATGAGCGTTCGCCGACACGCGAGGCTGAGGACGGCGCCGCAGCCGGCGGAGGTCCCCCGGAGTCGAGGATTGCGTCGGGGGATAGATCTCGGTCCGTAGCCCTGCCCCAGACGCCGCGCTACTCCTCCGCCCCCTTGTCGTGAGATGTTTCGGCGGGCTTCTTCTCGTCTTTCTTTTTCTGTTGCTCTTCCAGCTCGGCGAGAACGTTCTTATCCACGTTCGGCGGGCCGTCGAGTTTGAGGGCAATGACGGTGGTGTGGGGGGAGGGGTGGCGTCCGAGGAGATCGATCTGCAAGTCGCCGCCGTTGAGGCGTTTGGCGGACAGGGGCGGTCCCTTCTTGTCGGCAAGCAGACGGGCTTCCAGGACTTCGTTTCTCAGGCCCGGGATCCCGAGGGCGTTGTCTTCCGGCCAGTCGTAGACATGAAGATAAAGGGTGTCGCCCTTGACCGTCGAGCGCCCCCAGGGAAGAAGCGCTCCGTAGGGGCCGCGGGTCGTGGCGTAGATCGCCTCGCCGTTGACTTCGAGCCACTTGCCGATGGCGAGAAGGCGGTCTTGCTGGATGACGGGAATCCGTCCGTCCGACGTCGGTCCGACGTTCAGCAGCAATCCCCCGCCGCGACTCGCCGCATCGATCAGCATCCGGACGCATTCGGTGCGGTCCATGTAGTCGTGGATGTTCTCGTTGCGGTTGTAGCCGAACGACTTGCCGATCCCCCGCGTCTCGACCCAGGGGTGAGAAGACTCTTCGTCGATCGACGCGCCACGATGGTATTCGGTCGTGTAGTAATCGCCGCACTTGCCATAGCCCGGCCCCCAGCGGTCGTTCACGACGACTTCGTCGGGGTTGGGTCCTTCGTTGTAGAGCCACGCGAGGAACTCGTTGGAGCGCCACGTCTGCCACTTGTGGTACCACTCGCCGTCGCCGAAGATCATGGCGGGCTGGTAGCGCGTCACCAGGTCCTTGAGTTGGGGGAGCATATGCTGGTCGACGTACTTGTTAATGTCGTTCTCGTAAAGCGGGTTGTACCACTCGGGCAGCGAGTAGTAGAACGCCATTCTCAGTCCCTTGGCGCGCACCGCCTCCGCCAGATCGCCGCAGAGGTCGCGCTTGGGGCCGAGGTCGACGCTGTTCCAGTTCCAGCTGTCCGGCGCGGGCCACAGGCAGAACCCGTCGTGGTGCTTGCTGACCAGGCAGACGTACCTCGCGCCGGAATCCTTGAAGAGCTGCGCCCATTCGTTCGGGTCGAACAACTCGGCTTTGAACATGGGGGCGAACTCCTGGTAGCTGAAGTTCTTCCCGTAGTTCTTCTCGTGGAACTTCCGGACGGCCCCGTCGGCGATGTCGTTCTTCCAATGGTTCCAGTACCACTCCGCGTAGAAGCCTTTGGCGTTGTAAGCCGGCACGGAGGTCACTCCCCAATGGATGAAGATGCCGAGCTTCGCCTCGGGGAACCACTTCGGGCAGGAACGGCTGTTGAGCGATTCCCATGTCGAGTCGAATTGCTTTGAACGCGGGTTATTCACGGGTTCCACCCCCTCGGATTCGACGGCGCACACGTTCCAAGTTAGGGCCGCGATCGCCGCGATCCCGGGTATTGCCGCTCGCAGTCTCACGGGCTTTCCCTCCTTCCTTCTGGGTTGCTGTCGCCTTGTTCGGGACGCCTCGGGGCAACGCGTTCCAGAAAAGCGATGAGGGGCGGAAGGTCGCGGTCGACGATCTCCCAGACGGTGTCAGCGTCAATGGTGTCATAACAGTGGATCAGTATGTCGCGCAAACCAGCCATTTTCCGCCATGAGATGTCGGGGTGCGCCTTGCGGAACCCAGGGGATAGACGCTTCACGGCTTCACCCAGGACGAGCAATTGATGCAGGACGATGGATTGGGCCTTCCAGTCTTCCCTGAATGCGGCAATGGAAAGGCCGCCCCGTCCTTCAGCAGCGCGCCGGGACGCCCGCAGCAGGTCGAGGAGTATTGCATCATCTCTGGGCATAGATGCACTCCGCGCTCTCGAGGATGGCGTTGCGGCGAATCCAGTTGTGGCTTCTCTCCACTGCGCGGCGCGTCAGCAAGTCCACGCTCCGGCCGAAGATGTCTTTGAGCTCCTCGCGCATCTCCACCATGTCGAGAAGACTCCAGCGGGCTTCCGCTCCGAAAGTCACCAGGACGTCTACATCGCTGTCCGGACCGAAGTCTTCCCCCAAGACGGAACCGAACAAGGAAAACTCAGTGACGTTCCACCGGCGACAGAACTGGCGGATCCGATCCCTATCGACTTCGATCTGCGAACCCACCCTCAAGTCCTCCTGGAACGCGCATTGCGCCCGCCCGCACTCTTACGCCCAGTAGATCAGCTTCGGGTCAAAGGGCGACGTCATCCCCTCGTGGTTCGGCAGCACGCGCACCGCGAATCCATATCGCCCCGTCGCCTTGCACTCGATGGCGCCCTGGAAGAGATGCGTGTCCCGGACGGCCCGCGCGAACCTGAGATTGCTCGTCTCGCCGCCGACGATGACGCCCTTGTTGTTGAGATAGCCGTGGTAGAGCTGCACGAGCGCCTCTTCGGGTTTGATTTGCCCGAGCCGCACCGTGACCTCCACCGGCAGCCGGTCGCCCACTTTCACTTCGGGGTTGACGGGGGCGGAGAGATAGGCCAACTGGACCTGCGACCAATTCGACGCCACGCGCTCCTTCCACGCGGCGAGTTCCTTGGCGCCCGCAAGGCTGTCGGCGGTGAGTCGAACTCCCGCGCTCGCCGCGCCCATGTAAGGTCCGCGAATGTAGTCGTGCAGCATGCGGTTCGCGGAGAAGCGCGAACAGAGGCTGTGGACGCTGGCCTTCATGCGCCGGATCCATTCGCGGGGCAAGCCGTCCGCGGCCTGTTGGTAGAAGAGAGGGATAACGTCCTTCTCGAGCAGATCGTATAGGGCGCGGCTCTCGATCCCGTCCTGGAGATCCAGGTCGTCGTACTGTTCGCCTTGGCCGATCGCCCAGCCGTACTCGGAGCTGTAGCCCTCGCACCACCAACCGTCGAGAATGCTCACGTTCAGGGCGCCGTTCGCCGCCGCCTTCATGCCGCTCGTTCCACTCGCCTCCAGGGGCCGTCGCGGCGTGTTGAGCCACACGTCCACCCCCTGGACGAGGTAGCGCGCCACATTCATGTCGTAATCCTCGATGAAGACAACGCGGCGCCGGACGGCGGGGTCGCGCATGAAGTGGATCAGTTCTCGGATGATTTCCTTCGCCATCGTGTCGGCGGGATGCGCCTTGCCGGCGAAGATGATCTGGATCGGCCGGTCGCGATCCGTCAGGAGCCGCTTGATCCGCTCGCGGTCGTGGAGCAGAAGGGTCCCGCGTTTGTAAAGAGCGAAGCGCCGCGCGAACCCGATGGTGAGCACCTCGGGATCGAGGACTTCGTCGGCCCGGGCGATCTCTGATTCGGGCGCCCCGCGCTTTTGCAGTTGCTCTCGAAGACGCTGCCGGGCAAAAGCGACCAGGCGCTCGCGCCGCCGCTCATGGCTGCGCCACAGCTCGGCGTCCGGTATCTCCTCGGCGCGCGCCCAGACCGACTCGTCCGCCGGATTCTCCGCCCAGAGAGGCCCAAGGTAGCGGTCAAAAAGCGTAGCCATCTCCTGCGAGATCCAGGCGCGCGTGTGCACGCCGTTCGTGATTGCCGCGATGGGGATCTCCTCTTCCATCACGCCGGGCCATACGTTCGTCCACATCTTCCGGCTCACCTTGCCGTGAAGCTGGCTCACGCCGTTGCAGTGAGCCGCCAGGTTCAGCGCCAAGACCGTCATGCAGAAAGGCTCGTTCCCGTTGCTCGGATTCTGCCGCCCCAGGCCCAGAAAGTCCTGCATGCTGATTTGGAGATTGTCGGCATATTTCCTGAAGTAATGCTCAACGAGCTTGGGATCGAAGGAATCGTTTCCCGCCGGAACGGGAGTATGTGTCGTGAAGACGTTGCTCGCCCGCACCGCCTCGCGCGCGACGGCAAAGCTCACCTTCTCCTCTTCCATCAGTCGGCGGATCCGCTCGAGGGCCAGAAAGGCCGAATGCCCCTCGTTCATGTGGTAGATGTCGGGACGGCGCCCCGCCGCCGCCAGGGCCCGCACGCCGCCGATGCCCATGAGAATCTCCTGGCGAATCCGCATGTCATTGTCGCCGCCGTAGAGGTGCGCGGTGATCTCCTGATCCGCGGGAGAGTTCACGGGAATGTTCGTATCAAGCAACAGGAGTCGCGTGCGCCCCACCTCCATCTGCCAGATCTGGGCGCGCACTTTCCGATCCGCCGTTTCCACTTCGATCGTCAGAGGCGTGTTATCTGTGTCGCGCAGCAAGGTGACCGGAAGATTGTAGAAATCGTTTTCCGGGAAAATCTCCTGCTGCCAACCGTCGGGGTTCAGGTACTGGCGGAAGTACCCTTGACGGTAAAGCAGACTGACCCCTGTCAAGGGAAGCCCCAGATCGCTCGCCGCCTTGAGATGATCGCCCGCCAGGACCCCCAGCCCCCCCGAATAGGTCGGGAGGGACTCCGTGATGCCGAACTCGAAGGAGAAATATGCGATACTGAGAACGTCCGGTCCGCCATAGGTCCTGCTGAACCAGTTCGGGCCGTTCATGTAGTCGTCAAAACGCTCCAGGACCCGCTCCAAGTGCGCGCGGAATCCATCATCCTTGGCCATTTCTTCCAAGCGTCCCTGGCTGATCAACCCCAGCATCCGCACGGGGTTGTGGTAGGTTTCGTTCCAGAGAGTCCTGTCCAGGCGCTGGAAAAGCGCCATGGTTTCCGAATCCCAGGACCAGCGCAGGTTGTAGGCCA
>DATKZW010000112.1:0-2514 GCA_035527775.1 Sumerlaeia bacterium
CGGATTCCCCGCATCTCTTCCATCCCCCGACTGATCGGTGATTTCCGCGGGCGGAACGGGGGCGAAATGGTACCGCTCTTGCTGCATGATTGATGCGCGCGGAAAGAGTTTCCTTCCCGCTCCGTGCGGTCGCTCTTGGGAGGCGGCAGAACCGATGATCGAGGCCGTTTTCGACAGAACGGTTCAGGTGTTGGAGAAGGCCATCATGTTACGGCAGATGCGGCACGCGCTTTTGGCCTCGAACATCGCCAACGCCGAGACGCCCAGTTACCGCGCCGTCGACATCGACTTCAAGGCCACCATGGAGCGCCTTTTGGAGAAGGCCCAAGAAGTCGAAGCGGCGCCGCTGGAACTGGAGGCAAACGACCCGCGCCATTTCACGATCGAGGAGCTGCGCCATCCAGGGGAGGAACGCGAGCAGATTGTGTTCGCCGCGGGTGACGGCCTGTCGATCGGCAACGACAACAATTCGGTCGCTCTCGAACAGCAGCTGGGCCGCATGCAGGCCAACTCCACCCTCCATTCGGCCCTTGCTCAGCTCCTGAACTGGAAACTGGGGGGCATCAAGGATGCCATCGAGAGCAGCGCCCGGAGTCGGTAGAGGCCCAAACGCGAATGTATGACCTGATCCCAATCGAGATCGCTGCATCGGGGATGGAAGTTCAGCGCGTCCGCATGGGGATGATCGCCTCGAACTTAGCCAACGCCCATACCACGCGCAGCGCCGAAGGCGCCGGCCCCTACCAGCGCCGCATCCTGATCGCCCGAGCGACCCGCCTGCCCGCCTTCGAAAAGATGCTAACGGAAGCCAACCGCGAGATCGCGGGTCAGGGCGCGGAGACCGGAAGATCCCGCTGGCTATTCGAGGAACACCTGCGAGGCGCCCAAGTGGCGCGAATCGAGCGCGATCCCGCCATCCGCATGGTTCCCGATCCGGATCACCCGGACGCCGATCCGGAAACGGGCATGGTCGCCTACCCGGATATCAGCGTCATCCAGGAGATGACCGACAGCATCGCGGCGGCGCGCAACTACGAGGCGAACCTAGCCGTGGTGAAGAATACTCGCGAGATGCTTATGCAAATGCTTGAAATGCTGAGACGATAAGGTTCGAGAAGGAGGTCCCTCCCGGGAGAAGAGCCATGGCCGAGGACCTGAGCATCCAGCAACTGCGATCACTTCTGGAATCGCCGGCGGCGGGGGCGATGGCCGAGATCCGGCCGCCCCGGCCGGCTCGGGCGGAGGGCGTCCCGGACGGCCCTGAAGCGCCCTCGTTCGCGAACATTCTCAAAGAGTCGATCACCGAGGTGAACGCGCTCAAGTTGCAGGCCGACAAGGCGATCGAGGAATTGGCCAGCGGTCAGAGCGGCGACATCCAGGGCACGATCATCGCCGTGGAGAAAGCCGACATCTCTTTCAAACTGATGATGGAGGTGCGCAACAAGATCATATCCGCCTACCAAGAGGTCATGGGCATGCAAGTATAGCGTCACGGTATCGCTCGTAGGCCGACGACGGGGCCTCTTCCCGGCTCGGGCCGCCTTCCCCTCACGCCGCGGGGAAGATCTCACGCGTCCCCGACCGGTTCCCGTCGCGGAGAATCGAGCTGTCATCCCCGGAAGGGAGTGTTTCTCTCTCAGACAGAATCGCTCCCACACAGAAAGCACGATCTGGGCTGCCCGCCATCAGGGGGGGCGCTCGCCCGAGGCGTGAGAGATCGCGCCGGGCGGTCCCTCGGTCGGGGCGCTTGCGCTCAGGATCTGCCCCATCTCCTTCGCTGAGGCGACCGGCATGCCATTCTTCCGCGATCTTATCACCCAGTTGAACGAACTGCTCGCGCAGCAGACGTTGACCAGGAAAATCATGGCTGGCGCCGTGCTCCTGGCGGTGGCGGGCTTCCTTATCGCCCAGGTCTTTCAGCTCGGCCGAACCATCGACTACGCGGTGCTCTATTCGGAACTGAGCGACGCGAACGCCCGGAAGGTCCGCGAGGAGCTGGACCGTCTGGGAACGCGATGCAAGTTAGACCAAACCGACACGGGTTGGACGGTGCTTGTGCCGGCGAAGCAGAAAGAGAGTCTGCGGCTCGACACGGTGGGCGTGATTGACGCGGCGGGAGACCGGCCCGGATGGGAACTCTTTGACCGAACGAGCATCGGCGTTACGCCCTTCACGCAGAAGATCAACCGCAAGCGCGCCATCGAAGGAGAGCTCGCCCGCACGATCATGCACTTGAGCGCCGTGAAATCGGCGAGCGTCCGGGTCGTCATCCCGGAAGAGTCTGTTTTCATCAAGCCCCAAGCGCGGCCGACGGCGGCGGTTCTGGTCGAGATGGCCGGGAGCGCCACGCTCTCGCCTGAGCAGGTTGGCACGGTCCAGGCGCTCGTGGCCGGCTCGGTCGAAGGGCTGGTGCGCGAGGACGTTGTCGTGGCCGACACCCGGGGGAATGAGTTGACCAAGAGGGAGGAAGCTGGTACCATGGAAGCGGTGTTGGACCAGCGCGAAAGGCTGATT
>DATKZW010000113.1:0-5945 GCA_035527775.1 Sumerlaeia bacterium
GTTCCTCTTCAGCGACGACCAGCGGGCCGACACCATTGGGGCCTGGGGCAACGCCTTCATCAAGACGCCGAACCTCGACCGCCTGGTGCGGGAGGGATTCAGCTTCAAGCGCAATTACTGCTTCGGCGGCAACAGCGGCGCCGTGTGCGTTCCGAGCCGCGCCATGGTCAACTCGGGCCGCACGTGGTTCCGCGTCAAGAACGACCTCTCGGACGCCAAGATCCTGCCCGAACTCCTGCGCGAGGAGGGCTGCGCGACGTTCGCCACGGGCAAATGGCACAACGGCAAGGCGTCGTGGCTGCGCGGATTCGAGCGCGGCAAAGCGATCTTCTTCGGCGGCATGTCGGACCACACCAAGGTCCCCGTCTGCGACCTCGGTCCCGACGGGGAATTCATCAACGAGCGCGCGGGCGAGAAGTTTTCGAGCGAACTGTTCGCCGACGCCGTCATCGAGTTCCTCACGGGCTACAAAGACGACAAGCCGTTCTACGCCTACGCGCCTTTCACGGCGCCCCACGATCCGCGCCAGCCGCCCGAGAAGCACCGCGAGATGTATTACAGGAACCGTCCGCCCCTGCCCAAGAACTTCATGCCCCAGCACCCCTTCGACAACGGCCACTGCAAGGGCGGACGCGATGAGAACCTGGCCCCTTGGCCCCGCACGCGGGAGGTCGTCGGCGACCAGCTGTGCGAGTACTACGGCCTCATCACCCACATGGACGAGCAGATCGGCCGCATCCTGGCGGCCCTCGACGAAACGGGCCGCGCGGCCGACACGCTGGTGATCTTCGCCTCGGACCAGGGCCTCGCCATGGGCAGTCACGGCCTGCTCGGAAAACAGAGCGTCTACGAGCACTCGATGCGCTCGCCGCTCATTTTCCGCGGCCCCGGCGTGCCGAAGGGCGGGGAGTCGCAGGCCTTCTCGTACCTGTTCGACATCTTCCCCACGGTCTGCGAGGCGCTGGGCGTGGAGGCGCCGGCGGGGGTCGAGGGCCTGAGCCTGGCGCCCATCTGGCAAGGGAAGAAGGAGAAGGTGCGCGATTCGATCTTCCTGCCCTTTCAGGACATCCAACGGGCCGTGCGCGACGAGAGATGGAAACTCATCCGTTATCCCCAGATCAATTACACCCAACTCTTCGACATGCAGAACGACCCGGACGAAACCCAGAACCTGGCCGGCAAGACCGAGCTCCAGGCCACGGTCGAGCGCCTGCTCGAACTGATGAAAGAGTGGCAGGCCAAGGTGGGCGACGCGCTGCCGCTCGAGACGGACCAGCCCAAACCGAAGGAACTGGACCTGACTGGACGCGAACGCAAGCCGGACCGCTGGCAGCCCGACTGGATCCGCAAGAAGTACTTCGGCGTGGATTAGACACCGGGTCCCCAGGCTGTGGAGCGCCCCGGGAAGGCCGGATCGAGTTCAGGGGCGCGTTCGAAGCCGGCAATGGCCGAGTCGTCTGCTTCCCGCATGGCGTAGAGAAGGGCCAGATAGCGGTGAGAACAGGAATGGAAGGGATCTGCCTTTACCGCCAATCTGAAGCGGTTCTCCGCGTCGCGGTTTCTCCCTTTCAGGCCAACCCCCGCCGGCGCAGTTCCGCTCGCGCCTGGTCAAAACGGTCTTCGGCGGACTGCTCTCGGGCCCAGGCGCAGAGGCCTTCGATGCCGTTCGTGCGGAAATCCACGGTCGGTTCGTACCCGAGGCGCTCGCGGATCTTCGAGACGTCGGCGAAGCAATCGCGAACGTCGCCGGCGCGAAATCGGTTCTCGATTCGCGGCACGATGCCCGAGTCCGGGGCGAGGCGGGCGATAATGGCGTTGGCCTCTTCGAGAACGGACACGGGGCGTCCCGCGCCGACGTTGAAGACCTCGTAATCGGCCGCCTCGTTTTCCATCGCCAAGAGATTCGCCTGAACGATGTCGGAGACATGGACCAGATCGCGGACCTGGCGGCCGTCCTCGAAAATCACCGGCGGCCGCCCGTTGAGCACGCGGCTGGCGAACATGGCGGCCACGCCCGTGTAAGGATTCGAGAGCGCTTGACGCGGACCATAGACGTTGAAATAGCGCAACGCCACCGCGGGGATGTTGTAGGCGCGTCCCACCGACAAAACCATCTCTTCCTGGTCCCGCTTGCCCACGGCGTAAACCGACGTCGGCTGCAGCGGCTTGGTCTCCGGCGTCGCAACGGCGCGCAGGGGCTCGCCGGTTTCCGGGTCGAGCACGTCCCAGACCCCGCGCTGCATCTGCTCCAGACTCCGAAGCGGCGGGGAGACCGGTTTCCCGCCTTGCGTCTCATAGGCCCCCTCTCCGTAAATCGACATCGAAGAAGCGACCAGGAGCTTGCGCACCGAGTGCTGCTCGCGCCGGTTCACGAGGAGATCCAGGAGAAGCGCCGTTCCCATCACGTTGACGCGCGTGTAACTCAGGATCTCGTACATCGACTGTCCCACCCCCACGCGCGCAGCCTGGTGGAAGATCACGTCAACATCCTTCACGCAATCCCACAGGACGCCCTCGTCCAGCACGTCGCCCTGGACGAACTCGGCCCGCGGGTTCAGGTACTCCGGCGCCCGGCGCTCCGGGCCGTGCACCTGAGGATCCAGATTGTCCAGGATCCGCACCTGGTGGCCGCGCTCGATCAGAGCGTCGACCAGGTGCGAGCCGATGAACCCCGCGCCGCCCGTGACGAGCATTCTTTCCGGCATGGTCTCTCCTTCTCGTTTCCCAGAGCGTGCGCGAAAAGGCTCTGGAGGAACGTGGGGGAAAGGTGGCATGGGCGTCCCGCCCATGTTCTTCCACGTGTCCACGGGCAGGATGCCCGCGCCGCTTCACTAACCTGTCTCCCTCTCGCGCACGCTCTCAGGTTGTCCCACGGCGCGCCCGCCGTGTCTGCTGACGGGTAGGCGGCAGGCAGGCGGAGCCAGCTAAAGCCTCAACAACGAACCAAGCAAGAGCAGATCCGCGCCCTTTGTCATACCACGCCTCGAGATCGTTTCAACCGCTTTCGACCGCGGCAACAGCCGAGGGCGGCTGTGCCACGCCTCGGATCTTCAGGGGCGACGTGGAATCCGGCGTCTCGCCATCCGTCATTCCCCCAGCAGGAACTCCCTCACGAAAGCCACCGTCGCGTAGAACTGGAAGTCCGCGTTTTCCTTCTTGCGGAAGCCGTGACCCTCGTCGTCTGCCACGAGATACCAGACGGGGATGCCGTTGTCTCTCACCGTTTGGACGATTTGGTCGGCCTCGCTGATCGGGACTCGCGGATCGTTGCGGCCTTGAATGACGAAGATCGGTTTGCGGATCTTGTCGGCGTGGGCCATGGGCGACGCGCGGTCCAGAAACGCGCGCATCTCCGGGTCGCGCTCGTCGCCGTACTCCGCCCGTCGCAGATCGCGACGGTAGCCCTGCGTGTTCTCCAGGAAAGTCCGCAAGTTCGAGATCCCAACCACGCTCACCGAGCAAGCGATCCGATCGTTGTAGCGGGTCGCCACGGCAAGCGTCATGTGGCCGCCGTAACTGCCGCCCGTCACCATGATGCGCTGACTATCCAGCTCCGACCGCGTCGCGATCCAATCCAAGAGCGCTCCGATGTCCTTGTAGGAGTCTTCCCGTTTGAAGCCGTTGTCGAGTTGGGCGAACGTCTTGCCGTAGCCGGTCGAGCCGCGCACGTTTGGGAAGATGATAGCAACGCCGAGATCGTTGAGAAAGTGGTTGTTGCGGCCCAGGAAGCCCGGCCGCGCCTGGGCTTCCGGACCGCCGTGGATGTTGATGATGACGGGGCGCTTCCCCTTGAATCGCTCCCGCGACGGCAGATAGAGGAATCCCGAGATCGTGCGGCCGTCGAAAGACTTCCAGCGAATCAACTCCGGCTCGACGAACTCGTCGGTGTTGAGTCCGCCGGTTTCGCTGTAGGTCCATTGCTCGACCTTGCCCGTCTCGACGTCCAAGGAGTAAACGTCCGAGGTGGACCGCGCGCCGTTCACGTTGAAGGCCAGATCGCGACCGTTCTCGCGCCACTCGATCCCGGAGATGACGCCGACCGGCAGTTTGGGGACCGGTTTCTCTTTTCCCGTGGCCGCGTCGAGGAGATGCAGCACGCCCACCCCCTCCTCGTTCGTGAGAAAGGCGATGGTCTTGAAGTCGGGCGAGATCTCAAACGTGGAAACGTCCCAAGGGATCGACTCCGTGAGGAAGGCATACTGGCCGCTCTCGAGGTCCAGGCGCGCGAGCCGCCGGAACTCCGAGTCGAGGTCTGTAACGGCGTAGACGCTCTTTCCGTCCGCGGCGAATCTCGACGCGCCGTAAGCTACCTTCGTTCGCGCTCCAGGATCGCCCTCCGCCTTTCGCCGGGGAGTGACGCATTTCGTTTCGCCCGATTCCGCGTTCACCAACCAGACGTAACTCTCGTTCACCGAAATGTACTCCAGAGCGAGAAGCGTCCGGTCGTCCGGCGACCAATCGTTCACGCGCCAGCCGCCCCCCCTGAGGCGGGCCGCGACGCGATCGGTAGCCGGATCGGTCGGCTCCACGATCCGCAGCTCCGTCGCCGCTTCCTTTTCGTCAGCGTGCAGGCGGCGATAGGCAAGCCGGCCGCCCGAGTTCGACCACGGTCCGGCCTCGTTTCGCTTTTCGCCGTCGGTAATGAGGACCGATGGGCCGCCATCGGGATCGAACCGGAAAACCTGGTAGAACTCATCTCCGCCGCGGTCCTTGAGAAAGCAGAAGAATCGCCCGTCTTCCGGTTGGTACGACGCCCAGCCCACCGGTTCGCGGAAAAACGTGAGTTGGCGCCGCGCGCCGCCCGGATGAGTCACGCGGTGCACCTGCGTGGTGTTCGCGAAGCGAGTCCCGACCAGCATCTCCCGACGCGCTGGATGCCAGCTCAGGAAACGAGCGGAACGGAATTCCGCATAAGGCCGCACCGCTTCGGCGATCGAAGCGGGGACCTCGGGAATCCCGTCCAGGACCAGATTCTCCGGAGGAACCACGCGTTCCTCTAACGCGCGCCTTTGCGCTTCCCCTTTCGGACCGTCCGTCGCCCCGCCCTCGCTCGCATCCGCTCCCGGGCGCCCGGGCGTTCCCACTCCCAACAAGCCTCCCGCGACCAGAGTCGCAAGAATGGGGCTCCGACGGAGAGATCCCGCCTTACGCGGCGTCATGTTACGCCCTCCCTTGTTTGCCTTCACGTCACATGCCTTGGGAAACCGCCTGTGTCACCGACCGGCTTCCATCCGGGCAAGGACCTTCTCGGTCGTGAAGCCAAAACGATCGGCGATGACCTTCCCGGGCGCGCTGGCGCCGAAAGACTCGACGGAAACGCTACGGCCGTCGCGGCCGATGTACTTGTGCCAGCCTAGGGACACGCCCGTCTCTATCGACCAGTACTCGCCGGCGCCCGGCGGGATGACGGATTGGCGGTACGCCTCGTCCTGAGCGTCGAAGACTTCGAAGGACGGCATCGAGACGACGCGGACCGATTCTCCTCTGGCCTCCAGCCTCCCGGCCACGTCGAGGGCCAGGGCGACCTCCGATCCCGAAGCGAAAAGACATCGATCGATCGAACCCGGGCGCGACTCGCGCTTGACGACGTACCCGCCGCGGCCGACCCCCTCCGAAGTCGGGACATCCGTCTCATGGAGATCGCGAAGCCCTTGGCGGCTGAGAACAAGAGCGACCGGCCCTTTGGCCTTGGTCAGAATGTAACTCCACGCCGCCTTCACCTCGTTGGAGTCCGCGGGGCGGATCACCGTCAGCCCTGGAACGGCCCGCAACGACGCAAGTTGCTCGACCGGTTGGTGGGTCGGCCCGTCCTCGCCCAGGAGAATGCTGTCGTGGGTCAGCTGGTAGACCACGCGCAGCTGCATCAACGCCGCCAGGCGGATGGCGTTGCGCATGTAGTCGGAGAAAACCAGGAACGTGCCGCAGAAGGGAAGCGTCATGCCCTG
>DATKZW010000114.1:0-2236 GCA_035527775.1 Sumerlaeia bacterium
AAGCCGTGGCGGCCGTGATCCGCCGCGTCCGCAGGGAGGGAGACCGCGCCGTCGCCGCCTTGACGAAACAGCTGGACCGCGCCGTCGTCGTCCCGGGCCGCTTCGAGGTTCCTCTCTCCCGCCTGAAGGCGGCCTGGGAGAACCTCCCCAGCGATCTGCGCAAGGCCCTGCGCGTCGCCAAGTCACGCATCCATGAATTCCACAAACGCCAACTCGTTTCTGGATTCACTTACCGCGATCCCCTCGGCAACCGCATGGATCAGCGCGTCACGCCCTATCGCAAGGCCGGCATTTATGTTCCCGGAGGGACCGCCGCCTATCCCTCGACGGTCCTGATGAACGCTGTCCCGGCGCGCGTCGCCGGCGTCGAGGAGATCATCATGGTCACCCCCCCGGGCCGCCTCAATGACCCCGGCGGGCAAGCGACTCTCGGCGCGGCCTGGCTTGCCGGGTTCGACAAAGCGCTTGCCGTCAGCGGCGTCCCTGGCATTGCGGCTCTGGCGATTGGAACCGAGACCATTCCCCGGGTTGACATCATCGTCGGTCCCGGCAACCGATTCATCGCCGCCGCCAAACGCCTCCTCTACGGCGAAGTCGACATCGACATGATCGCCGGCCCCACGGAAATCCTTGTTCTGGCGGACAAGACCGCCCCTCCTCGCCTGGTCGCCGCCGATCTCCTGGCCCAGGCTGAGCACGACGCCGATGCGCGCGCCGTCGCCGTCTTGATAGGCGATTACGACCTCGACGCCCTGCGCGCGGAGATCCGCGAGCAGACCGCCCGCGCGCCCCGAGCCGAGATCATCCGCAAGTCCCTGCGCGCCCACGGGGCGCTGGTCCAAGTCGAGACCCGCGACGAGGCCGTGGAACTCGCCGAGCGCCAATCCCCCGAGCACCTCGAGATCATGGCCAAAGGGGCCCGGTCTCTGGCGAGCCGCATTCGCAACGTCGGCGCCGTCTTCATCGGACGCCATACGCCGGAACCCATGGGCGACTACATCGCCGGACCCAACCACACCCTCCCGACGGGAGGCACGGCGCGGTTCTTCTCGCCTCTGTCCGTCTGGTCTTTCCTCAAGACCAGCCACGTGGTCGAGTTTTCGCGCGACGGCTTTGAATCTCTTGCCGCATCCGTCCTCACTCTGGCGGAAACCGAAGGGCTCAGCGCGCACGCGCAAGCCGTTCGGGAAAGACAAGGACGGGCGCGGCTTCGCCGAAAAACACGATAAGCGAGCAACAGGATCGAGGACCGCACACGAAGGAACTCGCACGGCAACGCCCATCTGGCGCATTCACCAGGCGACCAACGACCGAGCCCTGCCCATCAGCCGGATCGCTCGGACAAGGCGTTCGCGCGACCCACACCCCCATGAACGACAACCGCGCCGCGCTCAGCCAAATCCCCCTGCGTTCCTTTCTCTCGGGCCTCGAGCCCTACGCGCCGGGCGAACAGCCGACCGGGGCCAACTTCGTCAAACTCAACACCAATGAGAACCCCTACCCGCCTCCTCCCGCCGTCATCGAGGCGATCGCCGCCGCCTCAAGGCGCCTGCATCTTTACCCCAACCCCGCGAGCGACGCCTTGCGGCGATCCCTGGCCGCATATCACGGCGTTGAGCCCGGCCAAGTGCTCGCGGGCAACGGCTCCGACGAAATCCTGCGTCTCCTCGTCCATGCCGTCATCTCAAAAGGCGAGAGAATCGCCGTCGTGGCGCCCTCCTATAGCCTCTACCCCGTTCTTTCCGCTTTCTTCGAGGGGGGGACCGAGACGTACCCCCTCGTTGACCGCGAGGGCCTGCCCGAAGAGCTTTTCGCCGGCCCGGAGCCCCTCTTGCTCCTCGCCAACCCGAATCCTCCTCTGGGCACGTTCTACTCCCGGGCCGAGATAGCCCGGCTTTGCCGCTCGCGCGCTCCTCGCCTCGTCGTCGTCGACGAAGCCTACGTCGATTTCGCGCCCCGGGACGTCGTGCCGTTGCTTGCCGAGTTCCCCAACCTCGCCATCACCCGGACTTTCTCCAAATCGTTCTCGCTGGCCGGGATGCGGATCGGCTACCTCCTGGCCGGCAGCGATCTCGTCAGGGAATTCATGAAGATCAAGGACTCTTACAACCTCAATCATCTCGCCCAAGTTGCCGCCGCCGCAGCCATCGCGTCCGCCGAGCACATGCGCGCCCTCCGCGACGAGATCATCAGGACCCGCGCCGAAACCACCCAAGCCCTGCGGGAGCTGGGCTAC
>DATKZW010000115.1:0-2939 GCA_035527775.1 Sumerlaeia bacterium
CTGGGATCTTGCGCGGCGAAGGGTTTTCGGCTAACTTCTCAAAGAGCGATCTCTTCTCGCCCACCGTCAAGCAAATGGTGGCGACGGGGGAGAGAACCGGGGAGATGAGCCTCGTCATGAACAAGATGGCCGATTACCTCGACGACGCCGCGGAGAAGGGAATGAAAAAGCTCAGCGCCGTCATCGAGCCGCTCATCATCATCATCATGGGAGCGGTTGTGGGCTTCATCGCCGTGGCCGTGTTGCTGCCGCTGTTCAGGCTCACTTCCGTCGTGAAAGGGGGCGCCTGATCGCCGGCGTCGGAGCGCGCCCAGACTCGCCCGAATGCGAAGCGGGGAGCGCCGATTGTGGAATGGGAGAGTCCGCCGAATGCAAAACCGTTAACGGATAATGCCAGACCGACAACGAACAATGCAAAACCGACAACGGACAATGAGGAAAGGAGGGTCCGGCAATCTGATCGCTTTAGCGCCTAAACGCCGTGCTGAGGAACGCCTCGCAAGAGGAAATCCCCAGACCTCATTCCAGAGAAGAAGGAGAAAGCAGATATGACGGGCAAAAGAGCTTTCACACTGGTGGAACTGATCATCGTGATCATCATCCTGGGCATTCTGGCCGCCCTGGCGATCCCTCAGTTCGTGTCATCCACCAAGGACGCGCAGGAAGCCACCCTCCGGGGAGACCTCGCCGTCCTGCGAAACGCCATCAATCTCTACTACCATCAGCACGGTTCGACCTATCCAGGCGCCGTGAAGGTGGACGGAACCGGGAACGCAACGGGATCTGCCGACAACCCGGTTGCCCTTGTCAACCAACTGACGCTCTACACGGACAAGAACGGGAAGACGAGCGCCAGCCTGGACCGGACGCTCTACCCGTTCGGCCCTTACCTGATGAAAGGGATTCCCGACAATCCTCTGGCCGCGGCCGGCGCAACCGCCAACTCCGTCTCGGTGGTCACCGACACCGGGGCCGTTACGGCGGACGGCACGCCGACGACCGGCTGGAAGTACAGCAAGGCCACGGGCCAGATCATCGCCAACGTGGCCGCGTACCAGGGGTGGTAGGATGAGGAGGTCCCGGGGCTTCACACTTGTCGAAGTCATCATCGTGGCGCTGGTCCTGGGCATTGTGGCGTTGCTCGCCCTGCCGGCGATGGAGTCGGCGCTGGCGGAAGCGCGGCTCTTCGCCGCTCTCAACGAGATCGTCGCCGCCCTCGAGTTCGCCCAGCTCTCGGCCATGGGCTCGGGCAGACCGTGCCGCGTGACGATAGACGCCGCGGCCGACACGATGCTTGTGGAACAGGTGGAGTGCGGGGCCGACTTCATGGACCCGAGCCAGACCCAGCTGGCCGAGGCGGACGTGGAAAGCGAGACCTACACGACCATGGAGCGCCCGCTCAAACGCGGGGCTCCGTACCGCATCGCCTTCGCCGGCGAGGGGCGTTTCGAGGGGGTCGACGTCGCCGCGGCCGCTTTCGGGGGCGGAAACTTCGTCGTCTTCGACGCCCTTGGCTCCCCGTCCGAGGGCGGGACCGTGGCTCTGACCCTCGGCGACTGGCAGGCGGGGCTGACGCTCCATCCGGTTTCCGGCAAGATCGTGCGAAGCGACGGGTGATTCCTTGGGGACCGACGCGAGCGTCCTCCGGGATTCCGTCGCCGTGCGCCGGGCCGAGCGCCCCGCGGGATGAGACCGGCGCCGTGAACCTTGCAGAAGGTTGTATTAAGGAGAGAGGCAATGGAATACGTGATCTCGTACGGAGAAATGGTCCAGATGATGTTTCAACTGGCGATCCTGACCGTCCTTTTCGGGATCTACAAGGAGACCAGGAAGCTTGCGGCGCAGCAGTCGAACAAGAAGGAGTAAGGGCTTCACTCTCGTCGAAGCTCTGATCTCCGCCGTCGTGCTGGCGTTCGCCGCCGTCACGATGGCCGCGCTGTACTTCTCCGGCATGCAGGCCCTGGAAGCGCAAGGCGAGCGCGCGGTCCTGGACGGATGCCTCCGCAGCCGGATGGAGCAGCTCATCTCCACGAAGTTCGGACAACTGGCCAACGGCTCGGAAACCGTTACCGTGGATGGCGCGAACCACACGATCCAGTGGACGGTTGCCAACGTGGACCTGAACGGGGATTCCATCCCGGAAAGCGACGCGAAGCAGATCACCGTCACGTTGGACAACCGCTCCCTGACGACGATCCTCGTCGATCACGCGGGCAAGGTGGGCAAGCTATGAGGCGCGCGGGGAGACACGACCTCCCGAGAGGGCTGACGTTGGTGGAGCTGTTGATCGGGGCCGTCATCCTGGCGCTGGTGAGCCTCACGGCGGCGGCGCTCCTCCACACCTGCCTCCAGGCCCACGCTTACGGCAGCCGCAAGTCCGCCCTCTATCGCGAGGGGGTCCTGGCCATGGAGCGCATGACCAGCGGCGTCAGGAACTGCACTTTTCTCCTCATCCCGAACGCCCATAGCCCTTCCAGAAACGTTCTGGCATTCTCGGGCTCCGTCAACGACGACAACGATTTCTACTTCAATGATCCCCGCTTTCCCAGAATCGACGAAGACTTGGACAAGGACATGACCAAGGACGACAAACCAGGGATCGAAGGCGACGATGACGACGGCGACGGGGCCGTAGACGAAGGCGACAAGGAAGACGACGACGAGGATGGCGCGAAGAACGAGGATCCGCTGAATCCCCCCGTCTACTACGGTCTCGGGGGAAATGAGCTCCGCGAGAAACCCCCGCCGGATCCCCCGGGGTCGGACCCGGGTCCCGGCGCGGTCTTGTCGGAGCGCGTCACGGGTTTCGCCGTCACGTATGAGGCCCCCGACACGGACCACGATCCCCGGATTTCCATCTCTCTGACGCTGACGGATGAGGGCGGCGAGAGCGTCACGTTCTTCGAGTACGTTTACCCGAGGAACATCATCCAAAAAAC
>DATKZW010000116.1:0-22412 GCA_035527775.1 Sumerlaeia bacterium
CGCTATCTCGCCGTAGCCGCCGAATTGAGCGCGGAATCCTTCGGCGATCGTGCGACTGACTTCGTAGTGCGCCGCCGAGATCGAAGGACCGATCCAGACGCGCATGTCCTGGGGCCGAGACCCCAGATCCCGAAGACGCTCGATCGCGTTAGGGACGATCCCCAGCCGCGTACCTTCGCGGCCCGCATGCAGAACGGCGCTCCTCCGCGCGCGTTCGTCCGCGAGAACGATCGGGACGCAATCGGCCGTGGAGACGGCGACCAGAATCCCCGGGTCGGAGACAATCAAGCCGTCCACGCCCGGAATCTCCACGGGGCTCCCCGCGCCTTTGCGTCCGGGCGGAATCTCGACCACACGGACGTTGACGCCGGCGCGGACCTTTGGGTCGGCGGCAGCCCTCTTCTCCGTTTCAGCGCACTGGTCCGCCGTCTTCGGCGGTCCGTTCTGTTCGTCCCCCTGGACAATAACGGCGATCCGACGGCCGTGCGCCTGCTCGCCTATGACGACGCGAACGGCGCTGAGGCCGGCGAGATGGGGCAGACGGGCCGCCAGGTCGAGGCGCGATTCCCCGGCGACGACGGCATGGCGCGTGCTCATGCCGCAAACGAGCCAGTCGAGGGGGCCGACGGCGCCTCGCGTCGCTGCGAATATGGCGGGACTGAGGAGGCGAGGCCTCATGCCTCGCGAACGCCGCAGAAGAGAGGATTCGCCCATCTATAGTTGGGGACGTCGACCTCTCTGCTCCAGATGTGGCCCACGTTCGTCGTGATCTCCTCGTCTTCCTCGCCGAATCGGTCGCCGTACCCGAACTGCGGCAGATGGCGCGCCGCACAGCGGCGCGCCGCCCGCTCGACGACGTTGGCGCTCGATTCGGAAACTTCCGACTTCAGCGCTTTGTTCCACGCTGTTTTCGTGACGCCGAAGCTCTTTAGCTCGTAGCGATCATAGGCGGATGCGAAGTCCAGGAGCTCGCGCTCGAGAAGATCAACCGTCTGATCTGCCTTCTTTTTCTGCCCGAGATAATGGTAGACGGCGACGGCGTTCGTGAAGGCCAGCGTCAACATGACCGCGTTCTGAAACAGCGCCCGCTGGTCCATGTTCTCGGGCTCCTGGCCGTAGGAATTGCAGCTGTCGAGAAGGAAGAAGTACGCTTGGGCCGCGTAGCCCGCGGCGGCGATCTCCTCCGGAGACAGATGCTTCCTGGCGCCTTGGCGCAGGGTGGCGTCAATGATCTCATCGAGGCGGATATCCGCCTCGGTGATGTCGTATTGGATGAAATGCTCTCGCCAATGAACCAGGCCGTATTCGACGAGGAAATCCTCAACGTTCCTGCAAACCGTTTCCGTTTTCTTCATGCCGGTCAGGCCGGCAAGGACCCCGAGCATGCCTCCCGACAGGGCCGACGGCTTTCCGCCGACCAACTCGAAACAACGATCGCGCGTGAGGGTCCACGCGATCTTCCAGCACGGCGAACCGGACATCTTCTCGACGCCTCGCTGCAACTTGCGCGTGTAAGAGACATTGGGCGCCACCCGACGATTGCCGGCCTTGTCCAGCCCCCACCCCCGCCATGCTCCGAAACAGCTGGACTTGCCGGCGGGATCCCTCTCCGGATCGACTTCGTTCAGCTCGACAAGAAGCGGCTCGTTCTCTCCGATGCCGAAACGTCCGGCGATCTTCCGGCGCACGTAAACGTCCGGCGAAACGGAAAGATAACCGAGCTCGCACAGTTTGAGAATTCGCTGCTCCAGGTTCACCGCGTCTTTCGGGGAACGGGTCAGGGCCTCGATGCTCTCAAAATGAGACCACCCGTAGTCCACCCCATGCTCGTCCAGTCCGCGGTCCGTCTTGGCGATCGTCCGATCGATGATTTTCTTGATCGACGGATGACTTGTCATCATCCAGATGCTGAAAGCGGAATCGCGGAAGACCACCGACACCCTGTCTCCGGCCTCGCTGCCCACCCTTATCTGGCACCATGTCTTCATCAACCGATCCAGAGGCTGATCCTTGGCGAGACTCGCGTCCAACAGGAGCACGAGGTGGGGTTTGCGGAATCTCTCGCGCTGGCACATCGCCATGAACTCTTCGTAAAGGATCCGAATGATCTCTTTGCTGATCAGCCCCTCGGGAGGCCAGAAGGCGACGACCATCTGGTTCTCTTTGATCTCTTTCAGGTATTGCTCGTACGCTCGAAGAACGGGGGCGTAGAACAGCAAGCCCAGACGAATGCTCAGCCGACGGTCGAACGTGTCGGGCAGGAGGGGCAGCACGCTGTGAAAAGGCGTGGTGATTGACGGGGCGACGACGCCCGTCCGGAAAAGCTCGATCAGTTTCGAGGTCGAGTTCTCGCCCGCCTCGTAGTCGTGCTCGAGCAGGCGGACCAACGTGTCGGGGTCCACCGTGATGGACATATAAGGCAGCATCGTGGACTCGTTGTAGTTGTTGACCAGAGATTGACGAAGGAACGTGGTGACGCGCGTGTAGATCTTGCCGAAGACCCGGTAGCCCTTGATCATCATGTCGGTCCAGTTGCGGCCTTTGATCTCGGTCATCCCGACCGTGGTCGCAACCGGACTGAGCCGCTCGAAGAAAGTCGGAGCGGCCGAGAGCTGATCGATCAAGTCGTCGCGGTCCTCGTAGTTGAGCGCGGGTCCAAGCACCCGCTCGATGTCGACGCGCGACCCAGCCTGGTAGGTGTAACTGTGGTAAATGGGATGAAAGCGGCTGAGCAAGAGCCCTTCCTCCTCCCCTTTGTGGCGGTCTTCCGAGGCCAAGTTCCACGGCGCCGGGAACCTGACGTCGATAGGCGCCGGCCAAGCCGGGCGCTACGCCCCACCGGTCCCGCGAGCGCCACAGCCCACCTCCCGCGGGAGCCTGCGCTTCCCGCGCCCCATTCGGTGGCACACCCTAACACAAGAAATCCCAGTGTGTCAAGAGCGGGCTGACGGGGAGGTGTCGTTTGCGGACGGGCTTGGGCGGGGCCGCGAAGGGGGGGCGCAAAAGGGGGGGCGCGCCAGAGCCATGGGAGAGATCCCCCTATTCCCGTGCCGCACCAGACTCTTGCCGCCCTTCCTCACCCCACGATAGAGACGGCGCTTGGCTCAGCCCTGTAGCGCCGGCGTCTCGCCGGCGCCGCGGAAAAACCCATTTCGCGGGTTCTTCGGGGAAAAACCAGGGAAAAAGAATTGCCTGCGCGAACCGAAAGTGTTAGGTCCCAGACAGACTCTGACGAACAAGTCCCTCGCCCAAGAAAGGAGTCGGAACCATGAAACGTTCGCTTCTGATGCTCTTGCTCGGAGGATTCGCCCTCACCGCGGCATGCGCGCGCCTTGCCGGCGAGCATCGCCCCGCGGGACTCGAGATCGCGAAGGGCGGCGCCTCGGACTACCAGATCGTCATCGCCAAGAACGCCTCGCCCTCGACGCGCTACGGCGCCGAGGAGCTGCAAGGGTTCCTCGGCGAGATGACGGGCGCGCGCCTTCCCATTGTGGACGACGCTTCGCCCGCCGTGAAGCGCGAGATCCTCCTCGGCGACAGCGCGCGCCTCCGCGACCTGCGGCCGCCGATCGACTTCCAGAAACTGGGCGACGAAGGCTACGTCCTCCGCACGGCGGGACCGAAGCTGGTCATCGCCGGAGGCGCCGAGCGCGGCAACCTCTACGGCGTCTACGGGCTTCTGGAGGACCATCTCGGCTGCCGGTGGTTCACCGTTTCGGTCAGTCGCATCCCGAAACGCGACCCGCTCGTCATCCCCCCTCTGGATGAGACGAAGATACCGGTTCTCGAGTACCGCGAGCCCTTCGTGCGCGAGTGCTTCGACGGCGATTGGGCGGCGCGCAACCGCGTGAATAGCTTCGCCGCGTCCCTGAAGGAACGCCACGGCGGGAAGGTGGGCGTCTGGGGCGTCCACACGTTCTTCTATTTCTTCCCGCCGAAGGAGCGCTTTGCCGAGCGCCCCGAGTATTACTCGGAGATCGACGGCAAGCGCCTCGACTACGGCCAGCTCTGCTGCACGAATGAAGATCTGATCGCCCGGATGACCGAGAAGGTCCGCCAGTTCTTCCGCGAGAAGCCGGAAGTCAAGGTCGTCTCCGTTTCGCAGAACGACTGCGGCCTCCCGTGCCAATGCGCGAACTGCCGCGCCCTCACCGAGCGCGAGGGAACGAACATGGGACCGGTCCTCCACCTGGTCAACCGCGTGGCGGAAGCCATCGAAGGCGAGTTTCCCGACAAGGCGATCAGCACGCTGGCCTACACGTGGAGCCGCCGGGCGCCCAAAACGATGCGCCCGCGCCGCAACGTCATCATTCGACTCTGCAGCATCGAGTGCAATTTCGGAGAGCCGTTCACCATCGCCAAGACCCCGCAGAACAAGGCGTTCGTCGAAGACCTCCGCGCCTGGTCCAAGATCTGCAACCGCATCTGGATCTGGGACTACACGACCTCTTTCGCTCACTATATGACGCCTTTCCCCAACCGCCATGTCCTCGACAAAAACATCCAAGTCTTCGTCGAGAACAACGTGAAGGGGATCTTCGAGCAGAACGTCTACAACACCCTCGGCGGCGAAATGGCCGAACTCGACGGCTACATGCTCGCCAAGTTCCTCTGGAACCCCTGGTACGGGCGCGACCGCGCCCGCGACGAGTTCCTCGAGGCGGTCTACGGCGCCGCGGCGGGACCCATTCGCGAGTACCTCGACCTCATCGAGCGGCGCGTCATCGAGAACAACATCTACCTGCCTTTCAACATGACCTGCGGCGGCGATCTTCTGACGCCCGAGATCATGGCCCGCGGCGACGCGCTCTGGGACGAGGCCGAGAAGGCGGTCGCTTACAAGCCCGACGTCCTCTTCCGCCTCCGCGCCGCCCGGACGACCCTCGACTACGCGTTCATCGAACTCGCCCGCACCGGCGGGCGCGGCGCGTGGGTCGTGGATCAGGAGAACCTGACGCTGAGCCCCAATCCGCAACTCCTGGAACGCATGGACCGGTTCTTCTTCCACGTGGAGCGCATGGGCGTGAGCCGCTTCACCGAATGGGGCATGACGCTGGCGGAGTTCCGAGAGCGGTGTGCCCACCTGCGAGAGCAGAGCAGGAAACTCGGCTGGATCGAGCCGGTCGAGGTCAAGGATCCCCAGCCCGGCCTTCGGTACGGCTATTATGAGGGCAACGGTTCCATGGCCGACCCGTCCGCCGCCGTCCAGCCGGCAAAGACGGGCATCGCCCTCACCGTGGACGACTCCTTCGCCGAGCGCACCACCGGCGGCGGCTTGCGCTTTGAAGGCTTCTTCGAAGCCAAGCGCGATGGGATCTATACGTTCTCCATGATCTCCGACGACATCGGCTTCCTCCAGGTCGCCGGCGAGGAGATCATCGCCAACCGCGACGCGCAGCAATGGGGCGTTGTGAAGCAGGGCTTCCTGGCGCTTCGAAAGGGCAAGCACCCGATCACCGTCGCCTGGTCCAACATGTTCGGCATCCACTCCTTCCAAGTCCAGTGCGCCGAGCCCGACGGCAAGACCATCGACATCCCCCCATCGCTTCTTTCGCACGAAGGGGACTAGGCGCCACCGATTCCGGCGGGTTCGCAGTTCCGCCGTCCGGCGGATTTCAGTTCCAACTGGAGCCGGACCGCCGAACACGTTGAAGAGGGGAGGCCCTTGCATTTGGCTTTGCGTCTCCCCCTGCCGATTGGCGCTTGCAAAGCTTGCGGTGCGGGATAGAATCAGAGAAGCAGTAGAGCGGGACTGAATTCGCGAGTCCGAACGTCCAAAGAAGGGAGGGTGAGAAAGATGAGAACAGAAACGCGCGCGTTCACACTCATCGAACTGCTGATAGTCGTGGCCATCATCGCCATCCTTGCGGCCATTGCCGTGCCCAATTTCCTGGAAGCGCAGACGCGGTCCAAAGTCTCCCGCGTCATGTCCGACATGCGCAGCATCGCCACCGCCATCGAGTCCTATACGGTGGACCATGGCACGTACCCCATCGTCTGGGCTGAGGGGGTGGTTGCCTTCGGTCTTTGGGACTGGGTCCCCGGCCACGCCTCGAACTTCGGCCCCTATCGCCAGCTGACGACGCCCGTGGCGTACATGACCGGCATTCCCGACGACCCCTTCGCCCTTTTTGCGGCGGGGAACACCTATGGCTCGAACATGGCCACGCACTTCGGCTGGTACTATCACTGGGAGGGGAAGTGGCACACCGACCCGAATGCCCATGCTCCCCTGGAGGGACAGGGCTACGTGTGGTCGCTCAGAAGCGTGGGGCCCTCGCGCACGTTCTATGGCGTCTGGGAGACGAATATCATGCGAGCGGCCACGACCGATTACATCTACGACGCCTCAAACGGCACGAGGTCGCCCGGCTGGATCGTCATGACGAATAAGGGTTTCTATAAGGGCGGGCCCTACTGAAACGACTCGCTTCAGATCCCGCCGGCGCCCCCGACTATCCCCCGGGGACGGGGCGCCTCCACCGGCAGCTATGAGAGAGCAACGAGAGACGCCGTGGGCAACATCCTTATGAGATGGAGCGGCTTGAATTGGACGTGTGGGCGGTCTTCCTGGATCTCGGCCTTCTCTTGGGGGCGGCGGCGCTGTTTGGAACGCTCTTCGAGCGTCTGCGGCAGAGCGCGATTGTCGGCTATCTCGTGGCGGGAATGCTCCTCGGACCCGGAGGATTTGACTTTATTGGCGACGCAAAGGTCGTCGGCGCGCTGGCTGAACTCGGCGTCTCGCTGCTTCTCTTCACCATCGGGCTGGAATTCTCCCTGAAGCGTTTGGCGTCTCAGGGCGCCTTCGCCGTTGCCGGCGGAAGTCTCCAGATCGTTCTGACGGGCTTCTTGTTCGCCCTCGGGGCATGGCTGTGCGGGATTGATCCCAAACCGGCGATTGTGCTGGGCGCCATGGTTGCGCCGAGCAGCACGGCGTGCGTCGTGCGTCTGCTTTCCGACCGCGCGGAAATCGACAGCCTGCACGGGCGCCGGGCCCTGGGAATTCTCCTGCTGCAGGACCTGGCCTTGGTCCCTCTGGTCTTGCTGATAGCGGTTCTCGGGCGCGGCGGCGGTTGGCAACACGCTCTCGCCCACTTGGCAAAGGGCGGTCTCCTCTTCTGTCTTCTGGTGGCTCTGTTGTACGGAGTGAGCGTTCTCATTCTTCCGCGCCTGCTGAATCTGACGGCCGCCCTGAAGAACCGCGAACTTCTCGTGCTCTTGGCGGCGGCAACCGCGCTCGGCGCTTCCTGGGTTGCTCACAGATTGGATCTGTCTCCCGCCCTCGGCGCTTTTGTCGCAGGTCTGCTCATTGCCGGTTCGCCGTTTGCCCCGCAGATCCGGGCCGACGTCGCCTCTTTGCGCACTCTGTTTGTCAGCTTGTTCTTCGTCTCCGTGGGCATGTTGGGCGACCTTCGCTGGATCCCGTCGCACGCCTTGGCCCTATCGGTCACCGTTCTCGTCATCCTCCTGGGCAAAGCGGTTGTGTTGGCCGTGGTCGGTCTGGCTTTTCGCCTATCCGTCAGAAATGCCGTCGCCACGGCCCTCTGTCTCGCGCAAGTGGGCGAGTTCTCCTTTGTTCTGGGCGCTCTGGCAGTGGGTTACGGCTTGCTGGGGACGGAGACGTTTCGACTTTTGTCCACGTCCATAATCCTCACGATGGTTGCCACGGCCTATCTTGTCGGAGTCGCCTCGGGAACAGGAAGGGTTCTCGAGGAGTGGGCGATAAGAGTGTGGCCGGGACGGATCTCCTTGGAGGTTCCAGAACAGGCGCGCACTGCAATCGCGGGTCACGTCGTCGTCGTCGGATATGGGCCTGCCGGCAGACAGGTTCTTCAGACCCTGAAAGACCGGAGGATCCCCGTGGTTGTCTTGGAGGTTAACCCCAAGGGCGTGAGCGCAGCCCAAGCGGACGGCGGAATCGGATTCTTCGGCGACGCATCCAAGCCGGAAGTGCTCGAACACGCTCACCTGGGCTCCGCCAGAGCGCTGGTTGTCACGGTCCCCGACCACAGAACCGCCGTCTCCGTGATCGCCCAGGGCGTCCACATCGCTCCGCACGTGCCGATTGCGGCGAGGGCGCGCTACCGACAATACGCCGCCGATCTCCAGGCCGCTGGAGCGACATGGGTGGTTGACGAAGAAGAGAACGTCGGAAAGGAAATCGGGAAAACCGTTGCCGAGATCTGCAATCCCCTGGGCACAAACCCGGCTTGTTAGCGGAAGCCAAGGGCCATGAGACGGCGCGCGATCGAATTCCTGTTGCACTCTCCCGGCGCATCCATGATTTTGGGGAGTGATGGCCGCGCCCTCTCGCCGTCCCAGAGGACGCGTCGCGCCCGGCGATTGGATCGCCCTCGCCGCCCAAGGCCCGTTCCGACCTCGATCTCCCAAGAGAAGGGACCCTAAACGCCCATGCGATTCCTCCCGCGCATTTTCCCCCTCCTGCTCCTCGCGCTCTCCTCGGCTCTGCTCCTCCCTCCCCGGCCCGCCGCCGCGCAAAGGCCCTCGGGCCCCGAAGTTGAGTTAAGCCGCGTGACGCCCCAGACTCCCGTGGCCACGACGATCGCCATCGCGACCTTCGAGGTGACGGGATCGAGCGGCGGCGTGGACCCCCAGCTTTTCCTCGATGTCATCTACAACGATCTCGATCTCTTCAGCTATTTCGAACGCGCGAAAAACCAGACGTTCGTCGAACAGACCCATCGCCAGGACCTGCGCGCGGGAAGAATCGACTTCACGGAATGGCGCCGCCTGGACGCGAGCTTCGTTCTCAAAGGCGCCTTCTCGAGCGTCAACGATCGGATCACGGCCGACTGCTATCTGTACGACGTGGAGCGTCAGCAGCGCGTTTTCGGCACGCGTTACCCAGAATGCCCCATTGGCGCCGCGCGACGTCTCGCCCACCAAATCAGCGATGATGTCGCCGGCGCCGTTTTCAAAACGGTCCCCATCGCCAACACCCAGATCGTTTTCGTTTCCCGGCGCGGGTCCTCGTCTCACAAGGAAATCTACCTCATGGACGCCGACGGGCACGACGCGCGCCGCCTGACCTTCGACAACACCTTGGCCCAGACTCCTTGCTGGGGCCAGAACGGCACCGAAATCTACTATACCTCGCACAAGGACTGGAACCCGGACCTCTTCGGGATGCAATTGGGCACGATGAAAACGTGGCCCATCTCGTACTTCCCCAAAATGAACTACGCCGCCAACTGGTCGCCGCAAAGAGAGCGGATCGTTCTGACTCTCGGAAAAGACGGAAACTCCGAGATCTACACGATGGACCGCAACGGCAAACCCAAGTCCCTGCAACGCCTCACCTGGACCCCCGGCATCGACTCCTCGCCCTGCTGGAACCCCGCCGGGAATCAGATCGTCTTCGTCTCCGACCGCACCGGCACGCCCCAGATCCACATCATGCACGCCGATGGCACCGGCACTCGGCTGCTAACGCGCCTGGGTTCCTACAACCAGTCTCCCGTCTGGTCGCCCAAGGGCGATCTCATCGCTTACTCCTCGCGCGGTGAAGACGGACACCATAACATCTGCACCATCCGCCTTGACGGCACGGACCGCCGCCGACTCACTTACAAACAGGGCAACAATGAGGACCCCGCCTGGGCGCCCGACGGCGAGCATCTCGTCTTCGCTTCCGACCGCCAGCGTTTCAGTGAGTTCCAGATCTACATTATGCGCACTGATGGATCGAACCAGCGCCTCATCACGGACCAGAGCAATAACCACTCCCCCGCCTGGTCCCCCGGACCCGCCTATAGATAGCCGTCGGGATCCGTCGAGCCGACCCGATTTCCGGTGCTGCGTGGCCAATGGCGGGAAGGGGGAAACGCCTCGCGTTGCAGAACAGGGCCTCTCGCCTCGGCGGGGATCGGGATTTCCCTCATCCCAGGATCATCCTGAGAAAGGGGGGATTCCGACTTCCTTCGGGCGTGGCCATGCTGGCTCCGCGCTCCTTATCCTTCTTTTCCGAGGGCTTAGCCAGGAGAGCGCGCGGGGCTGTCACGTCGGAAAATGCGCCTTGACGATGCCGGGCGCTTCCTATACAGTGCCTCGCCTTTTCGCGGGACGAGACTTTTCGCGGGACGAGAAGGGAAGAACCACGACAGGAGACGGATGGAGCGATGAAGCCGACATTTCAGCCGAGCAATCGCAAACGCAAGTCAACCCACGGCTTTCGCATGCGGATGCGCACGGTCGCAGGCCGGCGCGTCTTGAAGGCCCGTCGCGCGAAAGGCCGCAAAAGGCTGGCGGTTTGACGACGCGATCCCCGGGCTGTCGGATCGCCCACGACCGGGACTTGAATTGAATCTGCCATTTCCCAAGAGTCACCGGTTGCTGAAGCGCAACGCTTTTCGGCTTGTCTACGACACCGGGACCCCGTACCGCAATGCGGGGTTCCATTTGTTCGTGCGCCGGCGGGAGGCGGCCGAGCCCAGTCGCCTGGGCATTACGACCACCCGGGCCGTGGGCAAGGCGACGGCGCGGAATCGGGTGCGGCGTCTCGTGCGCGAGAACTTCCGCCGGGTGTACTCCCAACTGCGGCCGGGCCACGATATTGTGGTCAATTGCCGCCAGGACCTCGCGGGAATGACTCGTTCGGAGTTCGACCGCCTCTTTCAGGACATCGTGAAGAAGGCGCGCTTGCTGGAGTTGGATTCCCAAGAGAGGCAAGCCCTTTGAGAAACCATCTCGATAGCCTCGCGTCCGAAGGAAAGAGCGCGGTTGTGGAGGGCGCGCCCTCGGCCCTTTCCAGGCGGCCCCCTCTGGACAAAGGACTTGCGGCGCTTTTTCTTCTTCTCATCGCGCTCTACCGGCGCGTTTTCTCTCCCCTCTTCGGAAGGTCATGCCGGTTCCACCCCAGCTGCTCCGAGTACGCCAGCCAAGCTTTCCGGCGCAGGCCGTTCCTGTCAGCCTGCTGGCTCACGGCTCGCCGCCTCGCCCGCTGTCACCCCTTCCACCCGGGGGGGTACGATCCCCTGGATCCGGACGAGGACGACAATGGGACGTGACGCGTCGCCGTGAGGGCGCGCGAGGGAGAAGAAGATCTTCTCCGTGGAGAAAGACCCGCATGGACGACAACGCGAAACGCTGGCTGAGCTTCTGGATTGTGGCCCTGTTGATCGTCATGGTCTTCGCGCCCAAACCCAAGCCCAAGTCTCCGGGGACGGATCGAGAGACCGCGCCGACTTCCGGCCCGACGACGCGCCCCGGCGGGGGAGAGCCCGCCCCCCGAGAGGCCGGCGTTTCTCCGGAAAGCGCCGCCGCGGCCGGAGATGCCGGCGCGCCCGCGGAACGCGAGAAGGGCGAAGAAGTGGCGGTCGAAACCGACACGTGCCGCGTGGTCTTCTCGACTGCCGGCGCCTATCCGGTGCGATGGGAGATCATCGACCCCGCCTTCGCCAAAGCGACGCGCGACGACATCGAACAGGCGCTCGAAGCGCGTCGCGAACCGCCCACTATGGGCGCCTTTCTTCCCATCGAGATCATTCCCGATTTCGAGGGCATCGACCCTCTGCGCGATTACCCTATGATGGTCGTGCTCAAGGAACGCGACGGTCCGTTCCACCACGGTTTCAACTCCCGGGTTTACCCTGAAGTCACGCCTTCCGAGGAGGCGGACGGCACGAAGGTCCTGGCCTTCACCTCTCCGGTGACCTCAGCCGGGCTCAGAATGACGAAGACGTTCCGTGTCCCGCCGAAGAGCTATCTGACGGAGCTGACCGTGCGAGTCGAGAACGTGCAACGGGAGGGCGCGCAGAACCTAGCCTTCAGCGACCCGAAATGGCCCGGCCTCGGCTTGATGTGGGGACCAGGGATCGGGCAGACGCACGTTCGGGACCGATGGGGAGCGAGTCTCTACTCGCTGGCCGGCTATGACGGCCAGAAGATTGTCGGCGAGCGCTTCGGCAAGGCGGAGAAAGCGCTGCCCTTGCACTTGGGAGGCTCCGCGGCCTTGCTGGACCTGTCTCTTCCGGGCATGCAGAAATGGGCGGCGCTCGACTCGCGCTTCTATATGGCGGCCATCATCCCCGAGGAAGGCGCCCCTCTGGTTCGTGGAAGCATCAAGCGCAAGCACGTACCTCCTTTCTCCGACGGAATCCTTCGAGACCGGGATTGGGCCCAATACCGCGACCGCATGGCGCCGCCGATCACGATGGAGGTCTACAGCGGCGATTTCCTGCTTCGCCCGGGCGAATCGAAGGAGTTCCGCTATACGCTCTTCGTAGGGCCGAAAAAGCGCAGCCTCCTGGCCGCCATCGACGAGAAACGGGACGACAATCTCCGCTACGTCCTCTTCCACGACTCGATGTGGCTGATCCGCGTCCTGGCCGTCTTCATGCTCCAACTCCTGAACTGGTTCCACGATCTGACGGGAAACTACGGCGTCGCCATCATCCTCGTCGTGCTCGTCATGCGCCTGCTGACCCAACCCCTCACCCACCTGGGCATCAAGAGCCAGGCCCAAATGATGGTCCAGCAGCAACGACTCAAGCCCTTTATCGACGCCGTCAACGCGAAGTACAAGGATGACCCTCAGAAGCGCAACGCAGAGGTCTGGAAAGTCTACAGAGAACACGGCGTCAATCCTCTGGGGACCCTCAAGGGCTGCCTCTGGATGCTCATCCAACTGCCGATTTTCTTCGCCCTCTATCGTCTGCTGAGCGGCGCCATCGACTTGCGAGGCGCCGGGTTCCTGTGGATCGACGACCTCACGGCGGAGGACGCCCTTTTCACGCTCCCCTTCTACATCCCCTTCCTTGGCCATAAGGCCATTGGCATCACCCACGTCAACCTCTTCCCCATTCTCATGGGCGTGAGCCAGGTCCTTGCCCAGCGCCTCCAGACCACCACCATCGAGGACCCCACGCAGAAACAGATGATGATGATGATGCCTATCATGTTCATCTTCCTCCTCTATCGGTTTCCCGCCGGGCTCAGCCTTTACTGGTTCATTTCCAACCTCTGGCAGATCGCCTTCCAGGGCTTTGTGAACAAGAAGGTGAAAGCGGACGCAGAGCGCAAAGCCCACGAAGCGTTCGAGGAGCGCAAACGGGCGGGCCACGCCGCGCCGATACTGCAGAAGGCCAGCCGGACCCCGAAAAAGGGGAAGCCGGGCTGGCAAGAGCGCATGATGGCCTACCTCGAGGCGAAATCCAAGGATACCGAAAAAACGGGAAAATGACCTCCCCCTCGCGGACCCAAGCCACGGCGGCGGGCGTCGTTCTGCTCGAACTCCTGGTCCTGGCGGCCTATCTCCCCGCGTTGAGCGCCGGGTTCGTTTGGGATGACGACGTCGCGCTGATCCAAAACCCTCTCATCCCGGCCAGAAACGGCCTCTGGAAAATCTGGACCCAACCCTCGGCCATCCCGAGGGAAACGCATTACTGGCCCCTCTTCTACACCTCTTTCTGGCTCGAGTGCCGGCTCTGGGGTTTCCTGCCATTTGGGTACCACCTGACGAACGTCGTCCTGCATCTGATCAATACTCTCCTCTTCTGGCGGCTTCTCCAGCGACTGAAGGTCCCCGGGGCCTGGATCGCCGCCGCGGTCTTCGGCTTGCATCCCGTTCACGTGGAATCGGTGGCCTGGATCGTCGCGCGGAAAGACCTCCTGTCGACCGCGTTCTACTTTCTGGCCTTCCTTGCGTGGCTTCGCTTCGAGGAACGGGGAAGCAAGGGCTCTTACGCCGCCGCCCTCGTCCTGTTCGCGTGCGGCATGCTGAGCAAGTCGATCGTCGTCTCTCTGCCGGCGGCGCTCGCGGCGTGCGTGTGGTGGAGAAAGGGCCGAATCGACCGACGCGACGCGGCCTTCCTGGCGCCGTTCTTTGTCCTGGCGCTGGCCATCGCTCTGGCCGACTTCGCTTTCTCCCGGTGCGTCGGCGCGCCGTCCGCCTTCCCTTTATCGTTCCCGGACCGGCTTGCGATTGCGGGGCGAGCGCTCTGGTTCTACGCGGGCAAGATCGTCTGGCCGCGGGGCCTTGTCGCGGTCTATCCGCGGTGGGCAACCGATCCGCGGTGGGCTCGGAACCTCATGTTCCCGCTTTCGGCGGCCCTGGTTGCGGGCGTTCTGTGGGGCCTGCGACGGCGGATCGGGCGCGGACCTTTCGCCGCCGTTTTCCTCTTTGCGGCCACGCTGGGGCCGATGCTCGGCTTCATCGACTTCGACTTCATGCGCCTGTCCTTCGTCGCCGACCGCTTCCAGTATCTGGCCAGCGCGAGCCCCATCGCCCTTATCGCCGCAGGTCTCGCGAAAGGCGCCGAACGCTTGGGGAGACAATGCGGACAGTGGGTCCTGACCGGAACGCTATGTCTTGTGCTTCCCATTCTTGGGTTCCTCACGTGGCGACAAAGCGCCCTCTACCGGAATTCCGAGGCTCTTTTCCGGCACAACGTCGAGGTTAACCCGGAAGCCTGGCTTGCCCACGACAGCCTGGCCACCGCCCTCCTGCGACGGGGCGCCCGCGCGGAGGCCATCAAGCGCTATCGCCAAGCCCTGAACCTTTATCCTGAAAACCCCACGGCCCTGAACAACCTTGGCTCCACTCTGGCCGAGGGAGGCCAATCCGAAGAGGCGATTCGTTGTTTCCGCGAGGCGCTTCGACTCGAGCCGGGCTTCGCAAAAGCTCATTTCAACCTGGGTCGCGTCCTCGAGGCGCAGTCGCCCCAAGGCGCCGCAGAGGCCGCCGCCCATTACCGCAGAGTTCTGGCCGTCGATCCTACGTGGGCGCCCGCTCTGGAGCGCCTTGCCTGGATTCTGGCCACGCATCCCGACCCGGCCGTGCGCGACCCCCAGCGGGCCCTCGAGTTGGCGCGGAAACTCTCTGAGGGTTCCAGACACGAAGATCCTCGGCATCTGGATGTCCTCGCCGCCGCCCAGGCAGCGGCGGGTCTTTTCGATCAAGCTCGCGAGACCGCCCAGCGGGCGCTCGAACTGGTGGCGGGCCAGGCGGAGCAAGAAGAACTTGCCAAAGCCCTCCGCAAGCGGATAGAATCCTACTCTTTGGGCCGTCCCTATCGTGAAGGTCGTCAAAACGGGATGGCTTCCGATTGAGGAGCACCCCGCACAGTTGGGAGGACCGATAGATGTGCGTACTTCAGATCTCCGCCCAGACTCGCGAGCAGGCATTGCGTGAAGTGCTGGAGCGGCTGCGCTTACCGGAGGAGGCGCTCGACCTGGAGTGGGACGAAGAGCCCGCCGACGAACTCCTGGCAGGCGCGAAGCCCTTCGTGCAGCTCCGCGTCTCGATACGTTCCCAATACGTTCAGCAGAAGATTCAAGAATGCCTCGCCGGAGTCCTGGAGGCGATGGATATCAAGGCGCAAATCTCCATCGAAACCGAGATGGGAATGACCCTGCTCAACGTCTCTTGCGAAGACCCCACTGCTCTGATCGGGCGCCACGGGGAGACCCTCGACGCCCTGCAGCACTTGGTCGTGCGCATGACGCGCCTGAGCGGGCGCGACATGCCGCTCGTGATGATCGACGTGGCCAACTACCGCAAGCGCAGGATACAGCGTTTGTGCACGGTGGCGGGTGATCTGGCGCGCCTGGCGCTCGAACGCGATCAGGAAGAGGCTTTCGATCCCATGGAACCGATCGACCGAAAGATCGTCCACACTCTCGTGAAAGGGATCGACGGGGTCCAGTCCTACAGTCGGGGAGAGGGCTGGGGCCGCCACGTGGTCGTGGCGCCAGCCGATTAAGCGCGGCCTCCCGGAGAACGCTATGCCCGAGGAAAACACCCGCACCGAGCAATGGATTCAACGCTTCGAGGCGGTTGAATGGAACAACTTCGGCCGCAGACGCCTGGTTCTCGTCCGCGGCCAGGGAAGCCGCGTCTGGGACATCGAAGGCAAGGAGTACCTCGACTTCCTGGCCGGCATCGCCGTCAACAACCTCGGCCATTGCCATCCGGCCATCGTCGACGCCATCCGCAAGCAGGCCGGCGAACTGATCCATTGCACCAACCTCTACTACATTCCGGCTCAGATCGAGTGGGCCGAGCTGCTCAGCCGCCATTCCTTCGGCGGACGGGTCTGCTTCGCCAACTCCGGCGCCGAGGCGAATGAGGCCGCCATCAAGGTCGCCCGCAAGTACGCCTCCGTCCACTTCAAGCCCGAACGACGCACCATCGTCACCTGCAACAACTCCTTCCACGGCCGGACCCTGGCCACCCTGACGGCGACGGGGCAGGAGAAGGTTCGCGAAGGCTTCGACCCCCTCATGCCCGGATTCAAGCACGTTGATTTCAACGACCCCGGCGCCATGCGCGCGGCGGTCGACGAAACGGTCTGCGCCATCATGGTCGAGCCCGTCCAGGGCGAGGGAGGCGTTTGGCCCGCGACGCAGGAATTCATGGACGCCCTCGCCGCCCTGCGCGACGAGCGCGGCCTCATGCTCATCTTCGACGAGGTCCAAACCGGCCTCGGCCGCACGGGGAAGAATTTCGCCTACCAACACTTCGACGTCGAGCCCGACATCCTGACGCTGGCCAAGCCGATTGCCGGGGGCCTGGCCGCCGGCGCCATCATCGCCCGCGAGCCCCAGGTCGCCGTCATGACCCCGGGCTCGCACGGGGGCACCATGATCGGCAACCCCATGGCGGCCGCCGCCGGACGCGCCTACTGCAAAGTCCTCTTCGAAGAGAGACTGGCCGATCGCGCCGCCGCGCTCGGTGAGAAGATCCTCGCCGAGCTCCGCTCCTGGGTCGGCGAAATCCCCTGCGTGAAGGAGGTGCGCGGCCTCGGCCTCATGATCGCCGTCGACCTCGACCGCCCCGGCGCCCCCGTCGTTGACCGCTGCGAAGAACGCGGTCTCCTCCTTAACTGCACCGCCAACACCGCCATTCGCCTCCTCCCGCCGCTCACGGTCTCCGAAGATGAAGTGGCCCAGGCACTGGGGATTCTTGAAGAGGAACTGATGGCGGAAGGATAATATTCCTATGGCCCTGAAAGGATAGGTGGCGCGTGCAGGACTGGATACAGGCGTACGATGAAAGACTTTGGCTTCGATCCGATGAGACAGGAGCCGAAGAGGCAGCCTTCATCCACAAAGCGTTGCGCTTGAAAAAGGGCAGTCGTGTGCTCGACCCCCATGTGGGGCGGGACGCATTGCTGTCCATCTGGCGCGTGCGGGATGTTCGATGGCGGGGACCGATCTGCAGCCGTCTTTCATCGAGCGCGCACGTGAGAGATTTCGCAAGGAGGGACTCGAGAGCCAATTTGCGGTGATGGATATGCGGAAGCTGGATTTCGAGGACGAATTCGACGCCATCTACAACTGGCAAGGGAGCTTCGGCTTCTTCTCCGAATCGGAGAACCTCAAGGTTCTTCAGCCTTATGCCATCGCCCTTCGCGAAGGCGGCCGACTTCTCATCGACCAGATCAATCGCGAATCCCTTCTTCGGTGCTTCATCGCATCCCGCTCCTCTGGAAATCTGACGATTAAGACCAGGCGGAACAGAAAGACACAAGGAGCTGAACCGGATTCGATCATCAAGGACGGCAATAGCGAGAAACATAACCGCATGTCTATTCGGCTCTACACGCCATTGCAGATGCGCCGCCTCTTCGAGGCAACTGGTTTCGCGATCAAGGCGCCCTGCGGTTCTGTAGAGGGGGACCCATACGGCAGATCGAGGAAGCGTTTGATCGGGGTGGGGAGAAAGCGCGCTCTCCGCCAGCGTGAGTTGACGTGAACGCCCCTCTTACCGAGAGGCAAAGCTGGTTATTGACCGCAAGCCCCAATGATCCTATGATCGAAAGGGAAAGGCGTGAGGGAGGATTTGTCGCAATGAACTGGCAAGAACGCATACAGATAGATCCCCAGGTTCTCGTGGGGAAACCCGTAATCAAGGGAACCCGACTGGCGGTTGAGTTTGTCATTGACCTGCTAGCCAATGGATGGAGCGAGGAGCAGATACTGCAAAACTACCCGGGAATTGAACGGGAAGATATCCATGCCTGCCTTAACTACGCCAGCGCCACGCTTCATGCCGAGAGAGTCTATCCCTTGCAAGGGGCGGGTAATGCGACTGCTGGCAAATGAGAATTTCCCGCGAATCGCCGTGGAAGCGTTGCGCGAAGCAGGACATGATATCCGCTGGGCTCGCTTGGAGATGCCGGGCGCCTCGGATACAAAGGTCTTAGCTTGCGCGCAAAGAGAAGAACAGGTGCTCTTGACCTTTGACAAAGACTTCGGCGAACTCGCCTTCCGTTCGGGATCACCGGTGTCTTCAGGCATTATGCTTTTTCGCATTCCTTGTTTGTCCCCCGAATACCTCAAGAAGACTATCCTTCAAGCGGTTGCCGCTCGTGATAACTGGTTTGGCCAGTTCGCCGTCGTCGAGCCGGACCGAATCAGAGTCAGGTCCCTCTAGAACAAGGGCGGCTCGGGCAGAATGGCCAGAACCCGCGAACCGCTCCGCACCGTCAACGGCGTCACCTATCTTCGTCTGCCTCAGAAAACCCACATCATTCACTTCGGCGAGGATATTGCCGATGTGGCCGACCGCTACACGCGCGACGTGAGACAACCTGGAGACATCATCGTCGTCGCGGAAAGCCCGACCGCGATTTCCCAGGGCCGCGCGATCCCGGAGAAGGACGTCAAGATCGGCCTTCTCGCGCGACTCCTCTGGCGGGGCGTGCGGAAAGTGCCGTACGGAATCGGCCTCCGCAGCCCGGCCACCATGCAGTGCGCCATCAACGAATGCGGCGCGGGACGCATTCTGGCGGCCTGCGTCGTCGGCTTCCTCGGCAAACTCGTCGGGCGGCGCGGCGACTTCTACCGCGTCGCCGGCATGCAAGCCGCCACCATCGACGCCGCCCACACCTCGCCCGTCCCCCCCTATGACCAATGCGTCATCCTCGGCCCGAAAGACCCCGATGGCGTCGCGCGCCGCATCCACGAGCGCACGAGCTGCGAGGCCGCCATCATGGACGTCAACGACATCGGCGGCTCCTGGGTCCTCGGCGCCTCGGACGGCGTCGACCGCCCGCTTCTCGAAGAGATTATGCGCGACAACCCCGCCGGCCAAAAAGATCAGTGCACGCCCATCGTCCTTGTGCGACAAGCGCGGAGAGAAGCATGAAGACGACGACGCGGCTCGCCGCTCAGGCGGCAAGAGATGACTCATCACCGTGGCCGACCAGGCCGCTCCGTGTGGCGAAAGGCAAGATCGTCTGCGTCGCCTTCCGCGCTCCCTTCATCGTCCCGCCCATTGCGGCCGACACTGTAAAGGACGAACCCGTCATCCTGGACTCGGTAGACGAAGTCCCGACCCGTGAACGGATCGGCCGGGACCGTTTCGATGCATCCCGGGGCGAGATCGTCCAGGCTCGCGGGCCAAGCTCCGTGATCGTTGCGCCAAGCCCGGCATGCCAAGGCCAAGCGGGCTATCCGAATGCGCGCTTCTGTTACCGCAACCTTCGTTCCGGCCTGGGGCAATGCTCGCCAACCCATTTCCCGTGACAGAATGCGCCAGAAGGGGAATGTCTTTTCGGAGGCCTCGCCCCCAAGCGCCCCTCCTCCCAGCCCCCATTTCCGGCCGGCGTTCCTCAACCGGTCGATGTGCTCGATCTCCTCCTCCTGCATCTTGGCCAGGTCCCACTGCAACAGAGGCCGGACGGCCCAAAATAGCAGTTTCTGTCCGCGGTGACGCCACGCGAACGCTTCTTCGTCGCCAAGGAGGGAGAGGAAAGTCGCCTTCCCCTCTACAACCTCCCTGCACATTTCGAGTTGCCCCAGTCGCTCCTTGTCGAGGACTTCGATCCATTTCTCCCAGAGATCCGCCGGATCCAGAGCGCGAATGGCGGCTTGCAGCGCGTCCGTTTCGACCGGCTGATCCATGAAAACGGCGTTCACTCCCGCAGTGGCCATGCCCTGAACCATAAGACCGAAGAAGAAGTGAAGCGTGGAAAACGGCTCGCGGACGAAATGACGCGCCGACCGCACGCCAAGCAGCCAGAGATCGACGCCCTCCTCCGACCGTCCCTCGGAAGCGGCGACGGCCGCCGCGGCAAAGAGAACTCGGTAGCGCACCATGCAACCGGCCAGCCCGGGCCCTTCCCATTCATGATAGGGGCGACGCGGATCTTGCGACAACCAGGCGTAGCGCGGGCGTTCGGCGGTCCGCCGCAAGGAGTCGAGGAACTCCCGGTTCCTATCGGCGAACCCAGCGAAAAGCGCCTTCTCTTCCGGCGAAAGGCTATGGGGCGCCGCTCCGGCGCGCTCCACCAGGTCCGGTTTGTCGGCGAGCATCTCTTCCACGTCGATCGGCGAGGTCGCGCGCTCCCGCATCTCCTCCCAGAGGATCGCGGCGTTCTCCTCCGGGGGGATGGGTTTCCAGAGATCCGCCGCGCGGGTGTAGCGCCCCGCGCCCTCCATGCGGGCCTGAGAAGCCTCGAACCGCGACGCGCTGAGGGAGCCGGCGATGCCGCGCACGATGGCGGCAGCTGCAACAAGGCCGAGAAGACAAAGACCGACGCGCCGCGCTGCGCGGGGCTTTTTCTCGGAACAGGACATCTTGCCGTCTCGCTTGAGCATGGCGCCGATCTTACGATGACCGGGGCCGTCCGGCAAGCGAGATCCCTCGGTGAAGCGGGGCATGAACAGATCGCCCAGGCGTCGTTGCCCTGTCTTCAGCCCAACGCCGCGAGTCTCTCCTCCAGGTCCGGCGCGACCGTGAAGTGCCATTGCCTGCCGATTTTCCGTCCCTCGAGCAAACCCCGCTTTGCCAGATCGAGCAAATCGGTGCGCGCCGTCTGATGCACAACGTTGTGACTTACTCGATGCGACTGAATCGTGTAGCGATGCTGGGGATGGCGCAAGGCGTGACTCAGGAGAGCTCGTTGCCGATGATTCAAGATCGGCGCCCCCCGCAGGCAGGCTTCCAGAGCCCGCAATTGCCTGGTCTTTCGCTTGATATACTCGTGAAGATCCTTGATCGCGCGACCGATGATGTCGAGATGGTAGATCAGGAAGTAGGTGAGATCGTTCTCGTCGGTCTCGGTGTAGAGAAAAGCACGCCCGTACTTGGCCGGACCTTTCAGGATGATTCGTGAGATGGAGATGAATTCAAAGAGCCAGTAGCCGCGCCGAAGCATCGACCAGTAGAACAACGCCCTTGCCGTCCTACCGTTGCCGTCCACGAAGGGGTGATCGTAGGCCAGCCAGAAATGGAGGATGATCGACCGGATCACCGGGTGCACGAAGCCTCCGGGCGTTTTGCCGTTCGCGAAATCGCACAGGGCCGCCAACCTTTGGCCGAGACCTTCCGCGGGCGGCGGATCATGGAAGACGCGCCCCAAGTCGTCCCCCACGTATCGGTGTTCCTCGAGCTTGCAAAGGCGACCCGCGGCTGACGGGTCTTCCAGTGTTTGATCCGTCACGGCTTTGTGGATTTCAAAGATCAGATCCTCCGTCAGGCGCTCCTTTCTGAGGTTGCCCAGGCGGCCCATCGTCAAGTAATTGTTCAGGATCATGCGCTCGCTTCGGTCGCGCGGGGTCCTGCCGCTGCGAATCATGTCTTTGGCGTCCTCGCGGGTCGTCGCGGCGCCTTCGAGTTGACTGGACGTGATGGCCTCTTCGAGAAGGGAGGCAACCAAGTAGCGATCCTTGGTCTCGGGGTTGGAGACTTCGCGCGGCATCCCGATCAGTCCCCCCGCGCCCAGATCGATGTCATGGAGCCTTTCCAGGACGAGGGGCGTCTCGCAGTACCGAAAGGGCCGGCCACTCTTGTCCAGCATAGGCGTCGTCCTTGACTGCGCTCGTCGCGAGATCTTCAGAGCAAGCCACCATTCTCGGTGGGAAAGATCCGGCGGAGGGGAATAGTAGAGCAGCTTCTCCCAATGCAAGTACCTGTCCTGCTCGGGGTCAGCTGCCAGGCTGCTGAAGATCTCGGCCAGCCGTGCTGGACCGCTTCTCAGTTCTTTCCAGATTTCCGCCTCACTCGGCGGCCTTTTGGGCATTTTCATTGGCTAATGTCCTCTCAGATCAAATCCCTGCGCGACTGCTAATCCTGTACTACTTTCATGCTGATTAGCATATAGCACATGGTTGCAGGCCTGTCAACTGCCAATTCTCTGGATCTTAGCAGCAAATTAGCAGGCGGGGGCTCGAGTCCAAATCTCACGGCCATGCGAGACGTCGCCGGAGCGCCTTCCGTCAGGATTCTCTTTCGCAGGGGATCGAAAAAAGCTGAAAAAGACCTTGACAAGCGAAATCAGAATGATATCATCTTGCTATCTTTGAAAGGAGGATCTCGCCATGTCACGAGAAACCGAACGCCATGCCAAATTCGGATGGCCCATCCTAGTGCTCGACCTTCTGCTCTACCTTCTGGCGATCGCCGTCTTCATCTGCGGCATCGTCTACGTCAACACCAACCCCCC
>DATKZW010000117.1:0-3848 GCA_035527775.1 Sumerlaeia bacterium
ATAAGGTCAAGGTCTTTGCCACGGCCGAGGAAGACACGATCTCGGGCTACGCGTACTTTTCGGGAGGGAACCGTCCCCGCAACGCCGTCATCCATATCGCCGGCCCTGGCGGCGCGGCATTGGGCGAGGCCAAGACGGACGAAAACGGCGAGTTCTCCTTGAAGGCGAAATACTCATGCGACCACATCCTGACTATGGACCTGGAGGACGGTCACGCCGCGCGATTCACTATAAAGTCGGAGGAACTCCCTGCCGGCCTCCCGCCCCTGCCAGGGGAGGCGGGGAAAACAGTCGGCGAGGCCGGGACGCCACCGGGGGCGCCCGTCGCCGAAGAGAGCGAACCGGTCGTTGCGCCAGGAGCGAGTAAAGCCTCGGGGAGTCCGTCCCGACCAGGCATGGAAACGGCTGTCTCGGAAGCGGCCGTCGCGGAGGCCGTCGTCGCGGAGGCGATAAGTCGGCAGATTCGTCCTTTGCGCGAACAATTGGACCGCTTGGAGGAAAAGATTCGTTTGAGTGACATTGTGGGAGGCATCGGTTACCTCTTCGGTGTCTCGGGGATCGTGTTCTACTTCATGGGGGTGAGAAAGCGGGAGAGAACCGATCCGCGCCGACGGTCCTGACCCCGCGAGCGCCCTCTCTTCGCGACGCCTTGTTCCCAGTCCCGTATGAGGCAGAGCTAAGGAAAGAGCAATCGCCGTGATTATCTTCCCGCAAAGCGAACGGGAGACCTGCATCCATCGTCTCGATCCGCGCGTGCGCGCGGCAACGGGCTTCCTTTTCGCCGTGGTCGTTTGCTTGAGCCAGAGCCCCCCCGTCCTCGCCGCAAGCTTCGCCACGGCGCTCGCGCTCCTTGCTCTGGCGCGCCCGGACCGCGGGCGGACCGTCCGAGGGCTTGCGGCGCTGAACCTCTTCATGTTGCTCCTTGCGGTTTTCCTGCCCCCCTTCGTGGCGGGAGAGGCCGCGTGGCGGATCGGAAGCGTCGCCTGGAGCCGCGAAGGACTGTGGCGGGCGGGGACCATCGCTATCCGGGCCAACTCCATCCTCCTGGCGCTGATGGCGCTGCTGGGCGCCATGGAGCCGGCGCACCTGGGACTTGCCCTCTGCCGGCTCGGTTGCCCGGAGAAGCTGGCGCACATCCTTCTCTTCATGATTCGCTACGTCGAGGTGATCCACCGCGAGTACCACCGCTTGCGCGACGCCATGCGCATGCGCGGTTTCCGAGCCGCATGCGACCGGCGCACGTGCCAAGCCTACGGCTATCTCGTCGGTCTCTTACTTGTGCGGAGTCTGGACCGTTCGGACCGAATCGTCGAAGCCATGAAATGCCGAGGCTTCCGCGGGCATTTCCACCTCTTGATTCCATTGCGGATCCGCGCATGGGACCTTCTCTTCGCGACGCTGGCCGCGGCAGACGTGGCATGGCTCAGCTGGATGGAGTGGAGATGAACGAACCTCTCCTCGAGCTCGAGGACGTCCATTTCTCCTACGGCGAGGAGCGGCGCGTCCTGTGCGGCCTGGACTTCCGTCTCGGCCCAGGCGAGCACGTGGGTCTCGTCGGGGGCAACGGGTGCGGCAAGACCACCTTCCTGCGCCTTCTCGTCGGTCTGATCAAACCTACGGCGGGAACGGTCCGCGTTTTCGGCAAAGCCCGGCGTCAGGAAGGGGACTTCCACGAAGTGCGCCGGCGCGTCGGACTCGTCTTTCAAGACGCCGACGACCAGCTCTTCTGCCCCACCGTCCTCGAGGACGTCGCCTTCGGCCCTCTCAATCTCGGCCAGTCCCGCGAGCAGGCCGGCGCCGCGGCGCGCGAGACGCTCCGGGGTCTCGGTCTGGAGGGATTCGAGGACCGGGTCACCTACCATCTCTCCGGAGGCGAGAAACGCCTCGTGTCTTTGGCGACGGTCCTGGCGATGAAGCCCCACGTCCTCCTCCTGGACGAACCGACGGGCGGGCTGGACGCGGAAGCCGCCCAGCGCGTCATCGAGACGGTTTCCGGCCTGCCCTACGCGAGCATCATTGTGTCCCACGACTCGAACGTTCTCGACGGGCTGACGAACCGCGTTCTCGCCCTGCGCGACGGCCGCCTGGCGGAGCGGTGATCCCGCTGCCGAGCTCCGCCAGACTTACCTGAGCCGGGGAGGATTCTTCGTGACAAGACTAGGGCCTGGCGGTATTACGATTCTGAGAAACGTAATACGGGCGCCTCCGTGTTCGATGTCGTCCGCTTGAGCTTCTCCATCGCCAAACGGCTGTCCCGCCGCATGGACCGCCGCATCGAGAAGAGCGTTTTCATGGCATCTGGAAAGGAGGAGAACAAACATGCATCGCACAGTTCCCCAGAGGGCCGCATTCACCCTCATTGAACTCCTGATCGTGGTGGCCATCATTGCCATCTTGGCGGCCATTGCCGTGCCGAACTTCCTGGAGGCCCAAGCGCGCGCGAAGGTCGCGCATTCCATGGCGGGAATGCGCAGTCTGGCCACCGCGGTTGAAGCATATATGGCCGATTGCGGCCAGTACCCGCTCTACGGCCACATCCGAGCCAGCGGGGCGCTGCAATACCCGGCGACCGACAACATCGACGGCGTCAACGACCAGATGAGTTTCATCGGGTCTTGCGTCACGACCCCGGTCGCGTACGTCACCGCGTTCTTCGAAGATCCCTTCGCCAAGAAGCTCGCGGTTGCGGGGAGCTCGGCCACGCCGGAAGGCGACGAACTGATCCGCAAGATCGAATACATCAACCTGGATCAGCACGTGGCCAATTTCGGCGCTTCCCTCCCCGCCTTTGCCCCCGAGCTGATCCCCGCATGGGGCCACTGGCGCATGGTGGCCGCCGGACCCGATGGCGACCGGGGTCAGGACATCAAGCTGAACAAGGTCTACGACGCCACCAACGGCACGGTCAGCGACGGCGATATTGTCCGCTGTCAGAGATACAGCGAAAGCCGGTATAATCCGGAACATCCGATGTGAAAGGAAGAGGACGATGAAGAGACTCTGCTTGTGTATGATTGTTGGCGGCCTTTTGTGCCTGGGTGGCGCCGCTGTTGCGCATCGGCGCCATCCCGCCGATCCCGGGGGGAAACCAGAAGAGCCAAATCGCTCCACCCCAGGCGACAACCCGTGGAACCGGGGACAGGAGCCCGAGGACTGGTGGGGAGCGATTGAGCGCATGCATGGGCACGTGGGGCCTTGGAACGTGTTGGGCTGGCGCATCGGGAAAGCCTCCTTGCGCGAATTCGGCACGGAGTGGGGCGGCACGAGCTCGACATTGTTTGCTGCATTCCCATGCAGACCCCCTATTCGTGCATGGCTGACGGACTCGTCATCGGCACGGGGAACAGCATCGGCCGGCTCGACATTCGCCTGGCCGAGGTCATGTCAATGGACCTCATTCACGTCGGCGTCCGGCGGAAGGACGGCGCTGGGCCCGTGTTGATTTTCAGGCCAAAGGTCGAGTACCTGAGACGGATAGAGGCGCAGCCCGCAAAGGATTTGGAGAAACTCTCGCGTGAATGCGGCGTCATGAATGAGGGCGACCTGTTCGAAATGAAGCAGATCGAGGCCCCTCAGAAGCGGGAATGAAGTCTCGAAAGAGAGAAGCGTTTGCCCCAGAGGCGCGCCGACGCGCGTTCCCTGAAGCCCGCTGATCACCCCCAATGTCCGCGCCGGGGCAACAGGAGGCTTCTCGGGCAAACGCGGGCAGAATTGTCCGCCTCCGGACTCTGGTCCAGCCCGATTTAGCTTGCCAGTCCCACAACCACAGTTCTATCCTTTATCCGAGATTGGCCGTCGGTTATGCAGGCGCGCGTTCGCCACGGCTTCAGGCGGAGCGCCAGGGCTCC
>DATKZW010000118.1:0-2628 GCA_035527775.1 Sumerlaeia bacterium
GCTGCGTCGTCGCGGCAAGAGCTTCGAGATTGTGGCGGGGCACATCACCGAATCGACCGCCCTGGAGCGGGCTGCCGATGCGGCGCGCGCCGCCTACGGCGCGGCTGCCCTGAGGAATGCGCGCGCGTTGCGAATAGGCGAAGCGTTCAAAGGCATGGGAGACTTCGCGGTTTCCAACGATGTGCTGTGCAAACGCCTGGGCATTCATGTCGACGAAATCCCAGTCGCGGCCCTTGCCGCCAAGGCGGCCGCCGTGAAACCCGGACAGATTGACGCGGAGATGAAGGCTGACGCCGACCGCTTCCGCCTCGACCTCGATGCGGAAGTCCATCGACGTTCCGTACGGGTCGGATTGGGCCTGCGAGAATACCTGGAGGAAGGCCGTTACGACGCTTTCAGCATGAACTTCCAAGCCTTCGATTCCGACGAAGAGCCGATCGACACCGTGCCCTTCCTCGAAGCCTCGAAAGCGATGGCGCGGGGCGTGGGCTACGCGGGCGAGGGAGACGCGCTGACGGCCGCCCTCGTGGGGGCGCTGTCGCGAGCTTTTGGCAAGGCGACTTTCTGCGAGGTCTTTTGCCCCGATTGGAGAGGCAACGCGCTTTTCCTATCGCACATGGGAGAGATCAATCCCGAGGTCGCCGCATCCAAACCCGTTCTCCGCGAGAAAGACTATCCCTTCTCCCCTGCGTTGAACCCGGCCTTCCTGGCCTGTGGCGTCGCCCCCGGGCCGGCTGTTTTCGTCAACCTTGCGCCGGGCCCGAACGACGCGTTCGAGTTGATCGTCGCCCCGGTCGAGGTTCTGGCGGAAACGCGGTTGAATCCCAATCTCGAAGAGTGGGTTCGCGCTTGGATCCGCCCAAGACGCGGCATTGCGGAGTTCCTGGAAGCTTACTCGCGACTTGGAGGAACGCACCATAGCGCTCTCGTGCTGGGCGAGCGAGTCGAGGCGGTTCGGACCTTTGGCTTGTTTGCCGGGCTTCCCTGTCACGTCCTATGACGGGTGCATCGGGCGATCGCGCAGATCATGCGCCCCTGCGCGTTCTCATCTCGGGGCGCCTATCGGGATGGCCGGCGCCTCGGGAGGGGCTACGGCGCGCTCTGTTGGCCGATGCAGAAGAGATGTTTCGCGCCTCGCACGTAGATCCGCGAATCAACGAAGGCCGGGGTGGCGTAGACGGGCTCTCCGAGTTCTCCGCGGCTGAGGACTTCGAACTTCTCGGCGAGCCGGAAGATGCGCGTGGCGCCGTCTTCGCACGTGAGGTACACGAGGTCGCCCGCGAGAATGGGCGAGGAGGAAGCGGCGCTGTCGAGGTATTCCTCCCAGAGCAACTCGCCTGTTTCGGCGTTGATGCACGTGAGCATGCCGCCCGCCGCGACCTGCAACACGCGCCGCCCGTCCGTGACGGGGCTTGCGATGTCGGGCATGCCTTCGTCGAAGGTCCAGAGGACGCGGGTTTTCGTCACGTCGCCGCTTCCGCCTGGACGGATGGCGAGGATTTGGGCGGAGTCGTTCGTCACGAAGACGACGCCTCCGCCGAAGGTGGGCGAGGGGGCCACGTCGCCGTAGAGGCCGTCCACGCGCCAGAGCTCCGCGCCGCTTGCTGGGTCGTAGGCGATAATCCAGGGGTCGGCGCACGTGATGAGCTCGGCTCGCTCGGGAGTCTGAATCAGGGCCGGGCTTGCCCATGAGTTTGGCGCGGGGCGTGGCGTTTCCCAGAGAATGCGTCCGGTCGACGCCTCGAATCCGAGGAGTCGCGATTTCCCTTCTTTCGCTTCGGCGCCTTGGTCGAATTGGAGGATCACGACGTTCTCATGGAGCATGAGGGACGAGGCGAAACCGTAAGCGTTCTCAGGCGCGCCGAGGTGTTTCGTCCAGGCCCGCCGTCCCTCGAGATCGAAAGCGGCCAGAAGCCCCGTGCCGAACATGGCGTAAACGCGTTTGCCGTCGGTGACGGGCGTAGGGGCGGCGAATCCCGTATCCTCGAAGACCTCGGCTTTCTCATCGGTTCCCTGCGGCGCCACGGCTCGGGAGTTCCAGAGAACGGCGCCGCTCGCGCGGTCGAAGCAGACGACGCGCAGTTCCGCTTCGTTGGCGCCTGACAAGAAAATGCGATCTCCCCAGACGACGGGGGAGCTTTTCCCCGAGGCCGGGACTTCGACCTTCCACACGATGTTGCGGTCGGTGGTTGCGCTCCAAGTGGTTGGGAAATCGCCGCTGCCGGCGACGCCGATATTGCCCGGGCCGCGAAAGCAAGGCCAGACGGCGGCAACCGCTTGTTCCTCCCAGTCCGCGGGGGGTAGGACCGGGCGGTGGAAGACCCCAAGGTACGTTAGCACGGCCAGTCCGAGGGCCGCCACGACTCCCGCCGCGATGGCGCCGTACCGACGGGGTGGGGCAGACGGGCGCTGGCTGGGAAGGACGATCTCGCCGGCTGCCGGGGAAAGGGAGAAGAACCAACGGACGGAGGCGATGAAGGCGGCCAAGCCAAGCAGCAGCAGGTATCCCGCCCAGACGAACCGGCGCCGGCTGCGGTAGTACTCCTTGCGGATTTCGAGGTCCCGCTGGCGCAGTCTCTCTCTGAGCGCCTCGTCCTCGGGGTTTCCCGCGAGATGTTTCTTCAGTTC
>DATKZW010000119.1:0-8605 GCA_035527775.1 Sumerlaeia bacterium
GCCTCACGGAGAGAGAGCCTCTCCAAGCCGAGATCCCGTTCTATGACGTGGTCGAATCGGATCGGATCTGGGTCCAGGACAATAGCCAAACGCCGCCGAAGAAGCTCGATCTCACGATTCCCAGAACGGTGAAGTGCAAGAAATGCGGCGCCCTTTGGCCGCAGGGCGGGGGGGCGCTGGTGAGCTTTGACGAGGACCTGCCGACTCTCGACGCCTATCTCAGCCGGATGCAAGCGTTTCGGTCCCGCTTTCGCCAATGTCCCCGCTGCAAGTTCGAGACCCTGACAACGACGCAGATGAAAACGACCAGTTCCGTCTGCCCGCAATGCAATGGCGCGGGAAACTTCGGCGCCTGCCCTGTCTGCAACGGGGCGGGCATGACGGCCTTGAAACACCCCCGCCCCACCACCGTGGACGTCTCGCACTTCCAGAAAAAGGCCGCCCCTGCGGACGGCGAGTAGCCGGCTTGCGACCAGCGCCGCGCAACGGGTCATCAAGATCGGGAACGGACCGGACCGCGCTTGCGATCTCGGCGGGCGCTCTCAGGGCCGGGGTCCCTCACGGTCCCGGCTGGAGACGGGGATCCTGCCGCCGTGGAACGAGGTGGCCGTTGTCAATCACGACGGTCTTTCGGCGCCCCCGCGGCTCGCACTCCCAGAAGAGAATCCCGGGTTCCTCGATCTTCTCCCCTTCGGCGGTTTCTTCGAGCATCCGGAGCGCGACGAGGACGTAGGTCCCCTTGGGCTTCTCGAAGGAGAACCTGCCTTGCGAATTGGTCTTCAGGGTCTTGGCCCCCGCCGCCGCGCCCAGCTTGCCGCTCAGCACCGCAAGGGCGGCTTCGGCCGTCTGCCTGACGCGTGCGGGGTGGCCGAGCTGGTATTCCTCCATTTCCCGCTTTCGCGCGGCTTCTGCGGCCTCCAGTTCATGGATCTTCGCCTGCTTCTCGGTTCCGACTGCCTGCCAGTCCACGGGTCTGTCTGTGGACAAGCCGATCGCCTGCGTCAAGTGGTCGCGCTTCTCCGTCAGAGACGCCAGGTCTTCTCTTAGACGGTCGAGAATCTCTCGAAATATCCCATCGTACTCCTGACGCTGGGAGGGGTAGACGGTTGTGTTTCCGCCATCGGCCCTGAAGAGAAACGACCTCCACCCGGGCGCCTTGAAGCCCTCATACTGGCGTTCGATTTCCGCGATTCCCGCTCGCCTCCGAGGGATATGCTCTTCTATATCGGCCAAGTCCTTCAACGCCGCAAGATGCTGCCGGACTTGCGCGATCTCGGACTCGATCCGGTCCACTTCCGACGCGCATTCCTTGAGACGCTCCGTCTCAGACGTCTTCAGGTCCGCGAGCATTCTGTCGCGCATCGTCGCGACTTCGCCTCGAATCGCCGCGTAGCTGCGAGAGGGAATCAGGTAGATCAATTGCCCGGGAATCGGCTCCGACACCATCTTGGGGGAGGGCGTGAATCGCATTTCCCCCTCGACGACCGAGGGGGTCAGAAGGACGGATCGCACACCGGGCAGCGCAAGCGCTATGAGAATCAGCGCCAGGAACGCGACGATCGCGTACAGCGCCAACCTCACCCCGCGGGAAGCAGGGAACCGGCCCGGAGCCTGGCTAAGAGATCCGGGTTGGGCGGCCGGCGAGAGCGAGACGTCCGCGGACGGCGTCATCCCGCCTTCAGGGAAATGGGGCGCCCCGGGAACAGCGCTTGGGGAGGCAAAGGCCGAACTTGCTCTTCCAGCCGCGCTGATCGACCCAGGCGCCACGGGCAAAGACAGAGTCGGCGCTTCGCCGGCCCAGCGATCAGCGGTGAGTTTCTGAGCGATTCCCTTCAAAGCATCGATCAGCTCTTGGGCGTTCGGGAAGCGGTCGGAGGGCTGACGCGCGATGAGGCGATGAACCGTTTCGTAGAGCTCCGGGATCCTCTCGCGCACTCCCGCTCCCAAGGGACGGAGATCGCCGAGGAGCTTCTGACGGATCATGGCCGTCGAGGAATCCGATTCGAAGGGGAGCTGGCCCGCCAGCATTTCGTACAGAACGAGTCCCAGGGAGTAGAGATCCGTGCGGCCGTCGAGGGGTCCCCGCTCGAATTGCTCGGGGGAGGCGTAGCGCAGGGTCCCGAGGAACGAACCTTCGGCCGTCAAGCCGGCCGTCGCCTCCTCGAGACGCTTGGCAAGGCCGAAGTCCATCACGCGCACGCGCCCCGTCCGGTCAATCATGATGTTGCGCGGCTTGATGTCGCGGTGAATAATCCCGGCGGCATGGGCGACGCTCAGAGCCGACGCGGCTTGGATCGCGATCTTCACGGCCAGGAAGGGGGGCAGTACGCCGTGTTTCTTGAGGTAGTCCCTGAGACTGACCCCGTCGACGTACTCCATGGTGAAGTACAGGACGCCCTCAGACTCGCCAATCGCGTAGATGGGAACGATGTTGGGATGGACGAGGCCGGCAACCGCCTGGGCCTCGCGGCGAAAACGCTCGACGAACTCCGGGTTCGCGCTCAGCGCGGGGGAGAGAGCCTTCAGGGCAACCAGACGGTCGAGCGACTCCTCGCGCGCGCGGTAGACGACGCCCATTCCCCCTCGTCCCAACTCCGTCAGGATCTCGAAGCCGTCTATGGTTTTCCCCGCCAGATCCCGCAGTTCCATGGTCCTGTCCCGTCTCAGCTTCCTATCAGACTACTAAGCTTCCACCGGGGAGCCATGCAAGCTGTTTCTGGAACTCCGAGGGGAGAAGGCCTCGCCAGGATGAGGCCGCAAACTCAGGAAAATCAATGGTGAGCGGGTTGTTGCCATCCACAGCCGAGGGCGGCTGTGCCACAGTAACGGGATCGGCCGGATTGGGGGCGTGTTGCCTGCTTCAAGCATTCCGCCGTTCCGGCCAAGCGGCGGCATTCCTTTGGCCGCGGCCCGCCCGTCTCGCGCGGATCGTCGTCAAACTCGCCCGAGCCCCATCATTTTCCTCGCGATCTTCCCGACAGCTCGACGTTTTTCCCAGAGGAAGCGGGCCAAGTCCCACAATCGCAGATTCCGGATGTAGAACCAGAGATAGGCGCGCGCCTGGAGGCGCTCGAGTTCGCGCCGCGAGAGGGTGTCGAGTTCCAGGGCGTTGCCCAGGTGCTTGTCGAAGTCGCTCCAATCGCGCGACAGAATTCGGTAGCCGCCTTCGCCCCGCGCCGCCATCTCGGCCACCTTCGTCCCGGGGTAGGGGGCCATGATGCCGAAGGCGGCGGTGGTGGTGTTGAGGCGCGCGGCGAGGCCAATCGTGTCGAGGGCAGTGCGGCGCGTTTCGCCGGGGAAGCCGAGAATGTAGAAGGCCTCAATCTCGAGCCCTGCGCGTTTCGTTGCGGCGACGGCCTCCTCGATCTGTTTGACCGTTGTCCCTTTCTGGGCCTTTTCGAGAATCTCGTCGTTTCCCGACTCGATCCCGTAACCGATGCGAAAGCAGCCCGCCTCGCGCATGCGGCGCAGGAGGTCCTCGTTCACGGTGTTGACCCGCCCATTGGCGAACCAGCGGACTTTCTCGTGCAGCCCGCGGCCGATGATCTCGTCGCACACCTCGTAGACCCACTTGTGGCGCAGAGTCCATGTTTCATCGGAAAAGTCAATCTGCCGTGGGTGGTAGCGTTCGACGACGCTTTCCATTTCATCCACGACGTTCCGCGGCGAGCGGAAACGGACTCTCTCCCCCAGGACCCGCATGCAGAAGATGCATCGGTAGGGGCATCCCCGGGAGGCAAAGATCTGGTAAACGTCCGAAGGTCCGTAGAGGTCCCAGGCGGGCGGAGGCAGACGGTCGAGATCCTCGACCCAGGGCCGTCGTTCGTTTGTGACAATTTCCCCGGCTTTGCCTCGGAGGCGCCAGGCGAGCCCCTTGACGCCCCCAAAATCCCAGGCGCCCGTCCGAAGCGCTTCGACCAGCTCGAAGAGCGTTTCCTCTCCTTCCCCGAACACGGCGAAGTCGAAGACCTCGCACTCTTCGAGCGTGCGCCGCGGCAGCGCGGTGGCGTGGGGGCCGCCTATGACGGTCTGGGCGCCGGGAACGGCGCGCCGGATTTCCTGGGCGACTTGGGCCGCACGGTTCACCTCGTGCGTCATGGCCGTGAAACCGACGACGCGGGGGGCGCGCGCCGTGACAGCCGCCACGGTCTCTTCCAGGCCTAGCCTGTCGAACAGGGCGTCGACGATGGCGACCGCGACGCCTCGGGATCGAAGATACCCGGCAAGGCATCCCAACCCGAGCAGGGGCATACGGTACCACGCCCCCTGGAGGATTCTCTCGGGACTCACTTTGACCAGGACGACTTCCGCGGGGTCCGGGCTTCCTGCCCCGGACTTCCCTCGCTTCGTCGCGGGAAGAGGGGGTTGAGTGGAATCGGCGCGCGGTGCGGTCATTCCTGCCGAGTTCCTGGGTCGAAACGCAAGGCGGCGAGCGACGAGAGAGACGGCGGCCTCGGGCGCCCGCCCGCTCGCCCGATTCCTTCGGGGATTCGGGCCCGATGCAGGCTAGAGGCTAAACTGTTCGCGGGCTTCCTTGTAGTCCTTCAGGGCGAGCTTCACAATCTCGAGCGTCGTCTCGCGGCCGACGCCGAGCATCTCGTTATAGGCGTTCGAGATCACGTCGATCCCTTCGTCGGGCTCATGTCGCCCCAGCCCCACTCGATGAGCGATGAGGTTGGCCTGAGCCACCAGGGCGATCGCTTTGGGGTCCTCTTCCCCTTCGATCACGTCAGCGCTTGCGGCGTGGTGACGCCGGGCGATACGGGCATAGACGCCGGGCAATCGCCACTTCAGAATGACCGGGGCGCCGATTTCGCAGTGGTCGTAACCGAACTCCTCCTTCTCAAGAGCGATCAAGCCGTCCGGCCCGAAGTCCTGATTGTAGTCTTTCTGGAAAAGGGTCTGGTAGGCTTCCCGGTCGGCGATCATCAGCATCGTCCGACCGATGTCGTGGAGAAGTCCGCCGATGAAGGCCTCATCTTGATCCATCAGGCCGGTATTCTGCGCCAGGTGCCGCGCGGCCGTCGCTGAGCCCAGGGAGTGCTCCCAGTTCTTCCGTTCCATCAGGCCGGGGTTCCTGTAGAGACCCTTCGTGCACACGGTGATGATCAGGCTCCGCAGAGCGGAATGGCCCAGCACGAATACCGCACTGCTGACCGAGGAGATCTTCTGGCGGGTGCCGAAGAAGGGCGAGTTCGCCATCTGCAGAACGCGCGCGGCCATGGCCTGGTCCGAGACCAGCGCGTCGCCGAGGACCGAGTTCGTCGTCCGCGGGTCCCCCAGCAAGTGCATGACTCTCTGCGCCACGGCCGGCATGGCAGGCACATCGCGCAGCATGCGATTGAGGTCTTTGATCTGCGGTGACACAGTCAGTCCCTTTTCCCGGCGGCTCGCCAATGCGAGGAGAGCCCCCCCGAGGTCCGCAAGAGAACGCGCATCCGCAGGACCGGTATTGGAGACGTTTGCCCAGGAAGCAAGAGCCCTGCCGAAGGGGCTGGGCCGCCCCGCAACGCTTCGATTAGAGGAAAGCAAATTCCGTCGCCGGAATCAAGAAGATCTTTTGCGGGGAATTCCGGCGGTCAGCATTCCCTTTGCCCATGCTCTCGGCCTCGGGCAGCCCGCAGTCGAAAACATGCCGGCGTTCGCGGCAGGAGGAGTGCGCCTTCACTCGCAGCGGCGGACCAGGGCCTCGTAAGCCTGGCGAGCGGCACGGTTCTCGGCCGTCTTGATGCGCTGGCCCTCTCCGGTCCCGAGACGTTCGTCCGCGACGTAGACGTCAACGGAGAAGACTCTCTTGTGGGCGGGTCCACTCTCGCCGGTTTTCCTGTAGACGGGCAGAGCCGGGCCATTCTTCTGGAGGAATTCCTGGAGGCGGGACTTGTAATCCAGATGGGCGCCCTTTTGCAGGGCGGGCAACGCCGGCTTCAGAATCCGCTCCTCGATGAATCTGTTCAAGGCGCAATCCAGCGACTTCTCCAGAAAGAGGGCCCCGACCAGGGCTTCCAGGGCGGAGCCCACGATCGATAGACGCTGGCGCCCGCCGCTGTTTTCCTCTCCCCTGCCAAGCAGCACCAGACTGGCCAGCCCGAGTTCCTCGGCGCGCCGTCCGAGCTCGGTCCGGCTGACAAGATAGCCCTTTTTCTTGGACAGGGTCCCCTCGGCGTCCTCAGGGAAAGCGCGGTAGAGGAAATCGGCCGCCACGCACCCCACGACGGCGTCGCCAAGGAACTCCATCCGCTCGCTGTCGGGCATCTCATCGTGCTCAAAGGCGTAGGAGCGATGGGTGAGGGCCTGAGAGACAAGCTCGGCGCAGGTCACATCCAGCCCATGAGCATCCAAGAACGCGCGGATGCGCCTTCTACGGTCGTCGGCCACGGAGGCTGCGCTCGGAGGCATCATCCCTCGAGTTTTCTCAGCACAATCGAGCAGTTGTGACCCCCGAAACCCAGGCTGTTGCTCATTGCGACCCGCACGGGGGTTTCGCGGGCCGTGTTGGGAACGTAGTCCAGATCGCACTCGGGATCGGGGCGCTCGTAGTTAATCGTTGGAGGTATCACGCTGCGGCCTATGGTCAAGACCGTGGCAATCGCTTCGACGGCCCCCGCCGCGCCCAGGAGATGGCCAATCATCGACTTGTTCGAGCTGACCGCGAGCTGGTAGGCGTGATCGCCGCAGACCGTCTTGATGGCCATCGTTTCCAGCTTGTCGTTGAGCGGCGTGGACGTGCCGTGCGCGTTGATGTAGTCCACCTCGTCGGGGTTGATCCTCGCCGACTCCAGAGCAGCCCGCAGGGCCCGGGCGGCCCCGTCGCCTTCCGGGTCCGGCGCGGTCATGTGATAGGCGTCGCACGACATGCCGTACCCGATTATCTCCGCGTAGATCTTCGCCCCGCGCGTTTTGGCGTGCTCCAACTCCTCGAGGACCAGGATTCCCGCGCCTTCCCCGATCACGAAACCGTCCCGTTCCTTGTCAAAAGGGCGACTGGCTTTCTCAGGATCGTCGTTTCGGCTCGTGAGGGCGTTCATATTGGAGAACCCAGCCACCCCCAAGCGGGTGATGGACGCCTCGGCGCCCCCCGCCAGCATCACGTCCGCCTCGCCGCGTCGGATCACGTGGGAGGCGTCCCCGATACAGTGCGTGCCGGTGGCGCACGCCGTCACGATGCAGATGTTGGGCCCTTTCAGGCCGAGATCAATCGCCACCATCCCGGCCGCCATGTTGGTGATGATTCGGGGAATCAGCAGGGGACTTACGCGCTTGGCCCCGCGCTCGATCAGGACCGAGTGCTGCTCCTCGATCGTCGAGAGGCCGCCGATGCCGCACCCGACATAGGCCCCCGTGCGAAGGGCCTCCTTCTCGTCGATCTCCAGCCCGGCGTCCTTCACGGCCTGTCGAGCCGAGACGATGGCGAACTGAGTAAACCGGTCGGTCTTGCGCGCTTCCTTCTTGTCAAAATGCTCGAGGGGATCATAGCCCTCGACGGTGGCCGCGACTTTGCACCCGAGATCCGAGGCGTCGATGTGCGTGATGTGCCGGGCTCCGCTCTTGCCGGCGCACAGGTTGGCCCAGAAGGTCTCCACATTCAGGCCAATCGGGGTGATGGCTCCGAGGCCCGTAATCACTACGCGTCGACACTCACCCATGCCTCTTCAACATCCCTTCCCTTTGGTGAACCGTCGGCCAAAAGATCGTGCTTGCCTCTTCCCGACGCCGTGGCATGACCCGGCGTTGCGGAAGGCGACGCCCCCTCTCAAGAGCGCAAAGGGGAGACGCACCAGATCTCCCCTTTGTTGGGGGCAAAGTCTTTACCCTGGATCGCCGCGCTGGAGGCCAACGTGGATCCGGAGGCGCCCTCACTCTTGTTGCTTCGCGTTGATGTAAGCGACCGCGTCGCCGACCGTGCGGATCTTCTCTGCCTCTTCGTCGGGAATGTCGAGTCCGAATTCCTCCTCCAAGGCCATCACCAACTCCACGGTATCGAGAGAATCGGCGCCAAGATCCTCGATAAACTTCGCTTCGGGAACAACGTCGTCGGCGTTTACCGAGAGCTGCTCGACAATGATTTCCTTCACCTTCGCTTCCACGTCAGACATGGTCGTCTCGCCTACCTCTGGTTTTGGGCTCATTCCTGCGCATCTGGGGGATCTTTCAATGCATGCAATCCCTCGCCTCTATACTGTATCCCCTGAGGGGGCGCAAGAGAAAAATCGCCCGGGGAAAGGAAGCAAAATCAGCCATTCGAGGGGCCCTTGAGACACAAAGACCCCCCCCTGCCCGCGGGCGGCCAAAAGGACGTCGAGCGACCTCCTCCCGGCCGCTTCCCCGTTCCGAGTGCGGTCTCTGCTCGGGAAGCCGCGTCCCGAACCGGGCGGGTCCCCCGGGATCCTCACATCGCCATGCCGCCGTCGACTCGAATGACCTCCCCCGTCACGTAGGACGAGAGAGGCGAGGCGAGGAACAGCGCCGCGTCGGCGACGTCGTCGGGCGCGCCCAGCTTCTGGAAGGGGATCCGGGCGATGAGCTGCTCGCGGGCCTCTTCCGACAATCTCTCCGTCATGGCTGTTTGGATGAACCCGGGCGCGATGGCGTTGACGTTAATGCCGCG
>DATKZW010000120.1:0-2698 GCA_035527775.1 Sumerlaeia bacterium
GCATGCCGGTCTTGCGGATCCGGCCCATGGAGAAGAGTCCGGCAAAGACGATTGCCAGGAGATAGAAGGGCAGGACTTTCATACTGAGGAAAGATCCGGAGGGCCGCAGCTCTTGACTATAGACGCCGGTCTGGAAAAGGCCGAACCCGAAAAGCAGGGCCAGAGCGCACATCCCCTTGAATCGGATCGACTTGATCTGCATCAGGAGTTCATAGCGCACAATCGTCAGCGGCAGGCGCAGGGAAGCGGAGAGATGGAGAAGGAGGGAGAGAGGATGAAGGCGGAAGGCGGAAGGATCTGGCCGGCCCACGGCCGGAGGCGAGGATGAAAAGGGGTCCGTGGGGAGAGATGCCTCTGCCCCCGCCTGGTCCGCCGTTCTCCCTTCCTTGCTTTCTTGCTCGGCCATTTCGCTCACTCGTCCATCTGCCTATTCATCCTTCATCCTTCATCCCTCGGTCCTTCCTTCCCCGGCCGAACGAGCCTCGAAGGAGCGCGAGAACGTCTTCCACGCAAAGGTACAGGGCCGGAAGGATCCAGAGCGTGAGGAGAGTGGAAGAGGTCAAGCCGCCGATGACCGCGATCGCGAGAGGACGCCGCAGTTCGGCCGCATTGCCGAATCCCATGGCAAGAGGCGCAAGGGCGAGAATCGTCGTCAGCGAAGTCATGACGATGGGCCTGAGCCGCTGACGCCCCGCCAGAACAACCGCCTCGAGGACCGAAAGGCGAGCCGCCTCTTCGCGCGGCGTCGCGTCTTCGCGCGGCGTCGCGTCTCCGCTCCCCATTGCTTCCTCGCGCGGCGCCGCTTCCTCTTCTCCCGGCGGTCCTTCCCCTCCGCCCTGTGACGCTCGGATTTGATTGATGCGGTCGAAAAGGACGATGGCGTTGTTGACGACGATGCCGCTGAGCATCACGATGCCGATGAAGCCCATCAGGTTGAGGTCCGTGCCGGTGATGAGAAACGCGGCGACGACGCCGGCGAAGGCCAGCGGCACGGAGAGCATGATTGTGAGGGGATGAACGATGGATTCCAGAATCGACGCGATCACCATGTAGACGAGAACGACCGCGATGCAGAGGGCGAAGAGGAGTCTGTCGAAGGACTCGCGCCGTTTCACTTCTTCGCCGCTCAGATTCCAGCTCGCTCCGGGACGCCAAGGCATCGCGTCGAGCTTCTTGCGAACGGCAGCCACGGCATCCTGGTAGCGGACGCCGTCCAGGTCCGCCATGACGAGAAGGGTGCGCTCCTGGTTCACGCGCATAACCTCGCGGACGCCTCGCTCGGCGCGGACCTTGACGAGGTCGCGCAGCTTCTCGCGGGCGCCTTCAGCGGCGATGATTTCCAGATTGAAGAGTCCCTCGAGTCCCTCGCGTTCGGCGCGGGGGCTCTTGACGAGGATCTCCATTTCGCCCTGATCGAGTTTCACTTGCTCGGTTCGCTCTCCGCGCAGATAGGCCTGGATCTGATCGGCCAGATCGGCGACCTTGAACTGACCGCGGAGCATCGCGTCGCGGTCGGGCTGGAGGATGACGGCTTCCTCGCCGAGAACCAGGTTGGAGCGGACGTTGGCCAAGCCGGGGACCTCCCGGAACGCGTCGGCGACGGCGGCGGCGGACTGGCGAAGATCGGAGAGGTCCTCGGCGTGCGCCTCGACGACGACGTCGCCCCGTTCCGTGCCGAGGACTTGCTGGAGGAACTCGCTCCGCGACTCGAACGCGCACTTGAGATCGGGCGTCGCGGCCGCTTCAGACCGAAGCAGGCGAATGAAGTCGTCGGCCGATATCTCGCGCAGCACGTTCGGATTGACCACGATCTCCATGCGCGCGGAATGCGGGCCCTCGATCTTCTCGCCCGCAGCCTGAATGCCGTCGGCATCGGCGCCGGTTGTGGTCGTTACGGACTGAACGACGATGAAAGGATCGAGAAGCTTCGAGACGCGCTTCATGAGCCGCGCGCGCGCCTTCTCGGCAGTCTCGGAATCGAGGAGTTCTTTCATGCGCCCGTCCCACTGCGACGGGAAAAGGAGATTGTTGAGTTCCGACAAGAGATCGGAGTTCGGAGTTCCGGCCGCCGAGTTCGAAGCGTTCTCGATCCGGGCCATCGCGCCGGCTGCGGCCGTGAGGAATCGCGTCGTATCCCCGGAGTCGCACCACTTCTCGTACGCGTCGAGAAGGGGGGCGAGTTCGGGATTGCGGAAGCGAAGTTTGAGGAGCGGCGCCTCGAGCTGCGCCACGACGCGATCGGTGCGTTCGAGCGGGCTCCCGAGCGGCATCCCCAAGTCGAGCGAGAGACGTCCGTTGACCGACTCGGGGAAGAAACGCGCGGGGATGTCGCGCGCCATGCGCCACGTCGCGCCCATGATGACGAGGAACAGCGCGAAAAGGAGCCATCGCGCCCTGAGCGACGCCCTCAGGAAGCCGCCGTACCACCGGTTGATGACTCCCGGCCCGGACGGGCGGCTTGGCGTTACGCGCGCGGCCAGCATGGGAATAAGCACGAGCGCGACGAGCAGAGACACCAGCAGAGAGTAGACAACGGTGAGGGCTTGGTCTTTGAACAGAATCCCGGCGATGCCGTGCACGTACACGAGGGGCACGAAGACGACGATCGTCGTAAGCGTCGCGGCCGTGATGGCCAGCGCAACCTGCCGGACTCCGAGTACGGCGGCCTCATCGGAAGAAAGGGGCGCGGCGGCCGCGG
>DATKZW010000121.1:0-2549 GCA_035527775.1 Sumerlaeia bacterium
AGCCCCCGGCGAGCCCTTCGACAACAGCGGCGGCGCGCATCAGGTCGCTCAGAGCGTACTGGCCGTAGAGAACGCCGCGCGCGTCGCTGCCGCCGACGAGGATGACCTCGCGACCGGCGTCCTGGACCACTTCGATGGCGAAGCCGTCATGGCCGGGAGAGTCCGGTCCGAGGTCGATGCGATCGCGTTTGCAGAGCCCGTCGAGGAGGCGGTTGGTCGAGCGTCGGCCGAGGAGGAAGATCTGCTTGGCGTCCCCGGGCAGCGCATCCTCCGCGGCAATGGGAAGCGTTCTCGCCGTGACGTGACGGATCTGGGACTGCAACCGGTCGGCGGCGTATCGCTCCGTCTCGTCGGCCTTCGAGCCGATGACAATGAATGCGGCGGCGTGGAGGCCGGTCGTCCGGCCCGTCGGTCGGTAAACCTTGGGAATGGGGACGATGGGGCAACCGCTCGCGGGCGGCGGGGAAACTCCCAGCCGCGCGCAGGACTGCGCCGCGATGAGGATGGCCGGCAGGATCAGAACGTTTCTGAGCGTCATGATGCATCTCCCTTCGCGTGACGCCCCCGGGGGGCGGTAAAGGCAAACCGGATCCCCGAGCGCTCCTGTGCCGAGGGTGCGCGAGAGGAACGCGGCGCACTCTCCCGGCCGATGGCGCGGCCTCGGTTGCGGCAGACGGATTCTAATAGCGGAGGGTCTCGCCGGCAAGGGGAGTTTGCTTCGGGCGCTCCGGGTTGCACGGCACACAAGTCCGTCTCCGAAACGGACGGTTGCGTAGATCAGACTCTGTGAGTCTCGCCGTTGATCCCTGCGACGTTGAGATCGGGCGGGCAACAGGGGCGGTGAGTTGAGATCAGGCTCTCTTGTTCTCGGCGTCGCAGTCGACGGGATGCGCGTCATGATCTACACGGCAAGCCTCCGGAGCTGTTCTGAGCATCCGGAGATCGGCGTTCCGCGCATTCCCTTACCAGGCATAGGCTTCGGGCGCCTGCCCTCCCGGGCCCGGGAATATCTCGTCGAGTCTTGCCATCGAAGACGCATCGAGCGTCAGTTCCACGGCGCCGAGGCAATTCCGGACTTGCTCCGCCGTTCTGGGGCCGATAATCGCTGAATTCACGGCCGGGTTGGCCAGCAGCCAGGCAAGCGCCACGTTTGCCTCACTTTGCCCCAGTTCCCGGCAGAGACTCCCAAACGCCAGCAACTGACTGCGGTGTTGCTCGACGAGGTTCTGCGCTTGCGCCGTCCTCGATCCTTTCTCGGGATGCAGTGCGCTTCCCCCGAGGAGACCCCATCCGAGGGGGCTATAGGCTATGACGCCGATCCCCAGCGCCTTGGCTGCCGGAAGCAGCTCTAACTCGGGCAACCTGCAGAGCAGGCTGTATTTGTGCTGCTCGGAGATCAGTCCGAGAAAGTTCCGCACCCTGGCGGCAGCCTGCGCCAGCGCCAGATGCCAGCCTGCGAAATTGCTGGAGCCGACGTAATCGATCTTGCCTTGAGACACGAGGACCTCGAAGGCTTCCCATGTTTCCTCCCAGGATGTGCGCCGGTCCACATGGTGCATCTGATAGAGCTCGACGTGATCAGTCTTGAGGCGGCCAAGCGAACCTTCGAGATGACGTCGTATCTTGAATTTCGAGAGGCCCGGTTCGTCGTTTGGGCCATCCTTCGGATCTTTCATCGGCTGGTACACTTTTGTGGCAAGCACGACGCTCTCACGCCGCCCGGCGCCTTGGCTGAACCAACGGCCGATGATTCCTTCGGTTAAGCCACAGCTTGTGAAGTCCGGGTAGTGGTTGGCGGTGTCGAAGAAGTTGATGCCCGCCTCGAGGGCTGCGTCCATAATGCGGAAGGCTTCCTTCTCTTCGGTGAGTGCGCCGAAGTTGAATGTGCCCAGGCAGAGGCGGCTGACTCGCAAGCCGGATCGTCCGAGATGCGTATACTGCATCTTCCCCCCCTTTCTCTCACCCGTGTTCTCGCCAATCGAGCATGACGCCCGCATATTGTTCAGGAGCTGCATAGATGAGATCATAGGCTTTCTGAGCGTCTTCCGCGGGAAAGCGGTGCGTAATCAGGTGATCCACCTGCATTGCGCCCGCGTCCATGAGACGCCAACAACTAAGGACCCGAGCGCCCTCCAGCGTCCAGGGGAAATACGCCTCGAACACCCGACCGTGAAGCGTCTCCAGGTTAAAATCGGCGCCCTTGTACCAACCCAGGAAGACATACTTGCCTCGCGTTCGGATGGCCGGAAGGGATGCCTCCACCACGCGGCAGTCGCCCGTGCTGTCTACTATGATGTCCGCCCCGGGCGGCCAGATGGAACGTACGGCTTCCGCAACATTCTGTTCCCCTGCGTGGATGACGTGATCGGCCCCGCTTTCCGCCGACAGGCCGAGCCTTTTCTCATGAAGGTCCGCTACGGCGACCTCGGCGCCTCGCAACTTCAGGTGCTGAGCGGCGAACTGCCCGATCATTCCTTGGCCGATCACAAGCGCTCTATCGCCGACATTGGGTTTCGCCAGGCTGATGCCCATACAGGAAATCGAGCAGA
>DATKZW010000122.1:0-4792 GCA_035527775.1 Sumerlaeia bacterium
ACGGCTACCCCGTCCTCCACCTCAAGGGCACGCCCGAGGAGATGGGCCGGCAGCACGGCGTCCTCCTGCGCGAACACATCGCCGCCAACGTCGCCTTCCTCCTGCGCGACGACCCGGACGAAGGGATTCGCATCGGCGACGCAACCCTCACGCGGCCCATGCTCGCCGACCTCCTGAACAAGGCCTTCGCCGGCAAGGTCCCCGAGCCCTACCTCGCGGAGATGCGCTCCCTGGCCGAGGGCGCCGGCCTGCCGCCCGAAAAGGCCATCGCCTGCAACCTGATCCCCGAACTCTTCCACTGCAGCGGCTTCGCCCTTCTCGCCAAGGTGACGGGCGACGGCAAACTTTACCATGGCCGCGTCCTCGACTACGCCATCGACCAGCGGCTCCAGGAGCACGCCGTCCTCATCCTCCAGGAGCCCGACGGCAAGATCCCCTTCGCCAACGTCTCCTACGCCGGCTTCATCGGCTCCGTCACGGGCATGAACGCCGAGCAGATCAGCATCGGCGAGATGGGAGGCGGCGGGGTCGGCCTCTGGAACGGCATCCCCATGTCACTGCTCGTCCGGATGGTCCTCGAGGAAGCCCGGACCCTCGACCAGGCGATCGCCGTCTTCAAGGACCACCCCCGCACGTGCGAGTACTACTATGTCATCGCCGATGCCCGCGCCGACACCGCCGTCGGCATGTGGGCCGTCCCCGACAAGATCGAGCTCGTCCGGCCCGGCGAAGCCCATCCCCTCCTGCCCACGCCGATCGAACACACGGTCCTCCTCTCCGCGGGCGACCGGTACCGCAAACTCGTCGAACGCGTCCGGGAAGGCACGGGTACGTTCACCGCCCAGTCGGCCATCCGCCTCATGGACGCCCCCGTCGCCATGCGCTCCAACCTGCACAACGCCCTGATGGTGCCGGCCGACGGCGTGCTCTACGTGGCCAACGCGAAGCCCGACAAGGCGCCCGCCTGGAAGCAGAAGTACCACCGGTTCGACGTCCGACGCCTCCTGGCCGAGAGGCCGAAGGCCGATTGACCGGGAAGCCTTGACGAAGGAGGTCGGTTCGTGAACGTCATCCTCATCATCTCCGACACGTTCCGCTACGACAACCTCTTCGGCCGCGCGGCCATGCCCGTGCGGACGCCGCAACTCGATCGCTTCGCCGCCCGGGCCGTGAGCGCGAGCGCCATGTACAACTCCAGTTTCCCGACCATCCCTCATCGGACCGACCTGACGACCGGGCGCTACGGCTGGCCGTGGTACGGGTGGCAGAGCCGCCTCGCCGGCAGCCGCAACCACCTCCCCGAACTCCTCCGCGACGCGGGCTACGTCTCGCAACTCATCTGCGACTGCCCCCACCTGTTCCGCGCGAACTTCGACCAGGGCTTCGACGGCGCCTGCGTCCTTCGCGGCCAGGAGGCCGACCTGCCCTTCCTCCGGATGAACCACCCCATCGAATCCGTCATGCCGCCCGGGAAGACCCGCGCCGGCCGCCACTTCCAGGGCCGCAACCTGCCCGACCTCGCCCGGTGGGAGAATCGCCTTTGGTACCGCGAGGAGGACCGCTTCCCGCCCCGCACCGCACGCGTCGCCGTCGAGTGGCTCGAGGAGAACTACAGGCATCACCCCTTCTTCCTCTGGCTCGACTTCTTCGACCCGCACGAGCCCTGGGACCCGCCCGAGTACCTGGTCCGCCGATACGACCCCGACTACCGCGGCACGCCCATGATCCACCCCAACTACGGCCGCGCCGACGACTATCGCCCCGATGAACTCCGCAACCTCCGCGCCCACTACTGCGCCGAGGCCGAACTCGTCGACCGATGGGTCGGCCGCGTCCTCCAGAAAATCGACGACCTCGGCCTCTGGGAAAACTCCATCGTCGTCTTCACCTCCGACCATGGCATCAGCCTCGGCGAGCACAACCGCACCGGCAAGTCCAACATCAACGAGCGCGACCACCGGGCCTGGCCGATCTATCCCGAGATCGCCCACCTCCCCTTCATGATCGCCGCCCCGGGCCTCAAGGGCGGCCGCACCGTCGACGCCCTCCTCCAGCCGCCCGATATCGTTCCGACCCTCCTCGATCTGGCGGGCGTCAAGGCCCGCCCCCCCGAGCCGATGCATGGCCGCTCGTTCGCGCCGCTCCTCCGCGGCCGCGGACGAAAGCCCCTCCGCGACTTCGCCATCTCCGGCATGTACCTTCGCCGCAAGCCCGGCGAGGCCGTCGGCGAGGCGGTCACCCCCGTCCTCTACACACACCGCTGGGCCTACGTGCCGTTCGGCCCGAAGGGGAAGCCCGAACTCTACGACTTGCGGAGCGACCCGCTTGCCGCCGGCAACGTCATCCGCGCGCATTCGAGGGTCGCCGCACGGTTGCATCAGGACCTGATCGGCTGGCTGAACGAGATGGACGCGCCGCCGGAGGCCGTGGCCGCCGTCGACGCGCCGTCCTGACGGACCGCCTGTTGCCCCGCAACGAACCCCGATACGGAGCCCTGAAACGCCCATGGGACACTCGCACCTCCTGCTGCCTGTTCTCGTCGTGCTGATCCTGTCGGTCTCCGTCGCACTGAGCGCCGACGCGGCCGAGGCGAGCAAGTATCCCCTCGCCGACGCTGCCGAGTGCCGCCCGCGCGGCGGGTGAGGCGGAAGAGCAGGTGGAGCGTCGCCGGGGGTGGGCGGAAAAGCGATAGTTTAGGAAAATGGGGTTTGGCGAGATGCGCGCGAAACGGGCATTTTGGGGGTCGAATCGGCCCTGCCGATAGCGCCAGGGAGGGTGAGGGACGGGAATGTGAAGATGGGTAAGGCAAACCGTGCGCTTTTTTGCGGTTTTTGGTCGGAACGTGACCGGGATTTGCGCTTTTTGGCGCGCAATTGACCCCGAAATGGCGCCTTTTTGCGGGGAGCCGATATACACTTAAGTGTCGAAGTTCGGGCGTCCAGGGGCCTGACCCACTTATGGCACATGGGCGATGTTCCATTTGTGAAACTTTTCACAAAGTCAATGGGACACGGGATGTCCGAGATATACGGGAGTGTACGGCTAGGGCGGGTTCGGTACTTAAGAATCGCGCCGACTTTGCGACCCGCGCTATCGGGTATGCGAGAACGGGGTGCTGTGGGCAATCTGACCCGCTTGGGCGCGCAAGGCATTGAAGGAGAAGGGGTTACGCCTCGGCGGCTTTGCGCAAGGAGATCGGCGGGGCCGTAAGGCGCGCAAAGGGTTCAAGGACAAAGACTTAGGGCGACTGTGGACCTCGCCTCTTGAACATGGGGGCGGCCGCGTGCTCGACCACGAGGTTCCCCGATGGCCGCTATTCCTGATTGGGCTCGCCCCGCGACCGATTTCATGCACGGTCCGCGGCCGCAGCGCGGACACGGTGCGAATGGGTGTGTGCAAGGCACGCGAGGCGGCTGAGAACCACCAAGGAAGGTATTCAGGGCAAAGCCGGGACCGCTGTGACTCGGGCCTTGACATGGCACGGTTACGCGTGTCCCCGGAGATATTGACAGAATTGGCCGGGGGCGATAGAATGCACTGGTCCGGTCAGGCCGATTGCCAGCGTGGCGGAACTCGCAGACGCTCGGGATTCGAAGTCCCGTCGGGTTCACCCGCGGGGGGCGCGACTCTCTCCTTCGGCATCAGCATGACCTCTTGCCTGTCAAGCTCTCGCGACGAATGATCGCTTTCGGGTTCTGGGACGATCTGAGAGCCAGGTCGCGTGTAAGTCACCTTCTGGCGGCGGGCTTTGCCGTAGCCAAGCCTGCCTTCAGTGGGTACGGATATTCTCAAAGCAGCCCGAGAAGGGCCGGGAGTTGACCCGTGGCCATGCCGGAAAAGAGACGGATTCGCCCGGACGACCCGTGCTTCTGCGGCAGCGGCAAGAAGTTCAGGGATTGCTGCATGCCAGACCCACAGTTCGTCGCGAACCTGCTGCGGAAACAACAGGAGTTGCTTCAAGCACAAGAGGCGAGAAAGGAAGTATTTGGGGAACTGAAGCCCGGTGTTCATGCCAACTGGCAAGGCTACAAGTTCGTTGCTTCCGGCCACACCATTCACTACCAGAAAGAGGCGCACTGGAAGACCCCCGCTGACTTCCTCAGGAGCTACCTTCTACGGACCTTGGGGCTAGATTGGGTCAGGGCTGAGTTAGCGAAGCCATTGGGGGAACGCCATCTCATCATGAAGTGGGAAGACAGTATTCGCCGCCTACTTGAGAAGCAGGCGCGGGAACCCAACGGTCTTATCGGCGTGGTGGCAAGTGGACCGATGAGCGCTTTCATGCTTCTCGCTCACGACCTATACGCCCTCAACCACCATGCCGCCCTTAAAGAACAGGTTGTACGGCGACTGAAGGTGGGCACCCAGTTTTACGGTGCACGACACGAACTCTTCGCTGCGGCGGTCTGCATTCGTGCTGGCTTCGACATTGAACACGAAGATGAGTCTGACAAGGAACGGAAACACACCGAGTTCATAGCAGTGCACGAGCGGACCGGTCAGAGAATCCAGGTTGAGGCTAAGCACCGGGAGCCGACGCAAACGGGGAGAGGGCAGGCCGACGCGGAAGACCTAATCGCTTTCAAGATGAACCGCCTTCTCAGGAATGCTCTCAAGAAGCCACTGCTTCATCCATACGTCCTGTTTGTGGAGCTAAGCATCCCGCCAGTTGCACACATTCCTCATGAATCCCCCTGGTTCAGGAAGTTCCTCGGGACCATGAAAAGGCTTAGGGATGCGAACGACGGAAGATCCCCGTTCAATCTGGTGGTCTTGACCAACTTCGCCGACC
>DATKZW010000123.1:0-4420 GCA_035527775.1 Sumerlaeia bacterium
TCGTCACCCAGTACGACATGCACCCGATCGAGGACCTCGGGTGGCTCAAGATCGATCGTCTGGGCCAACGTTCGCTTTCGGTGATCGCGGACGTGTGCGAACAGGTGCGCAAAGAACGGGTTCCCGCTTTCGCGTTCAAGACGCCCGGAATGGAGTTCGCGGACGCGGAGAAAGGCGCCGAACATGAACCGCCTCGCTTGGGGCATGCGGGCAAACCGGCGGCCGTCGATCCCGAGGCGGACGTCGCGACTCAGGACCTGTTGGCCGAGGCCCGCACGCTCGGGGTCTTCCAAGTCGAGTCGCCCAGCATGCGCGGCGTGCTGCGAAAGGTCCGGGCGCGGGACTTCGACACGGTGACCGCCGCATCCTCCGTCATTCGCCCCGGGCCGAAGGACAGCGGCATGTTGCGCGTCTGGGTCCGCCGCCATCGCGGACTCGAACCGGACCATTACGCGCATCCGCGGCTGCGCGAGATTCTGGGCGGGACCCACGGCGTCATCATCTACCAGGAGGACGTGCTTAAGGTGGCCCAGGTCATTGCCGGGATGACGCTCGGGCGGGCCGACGTGATGCGGCGCTCCATGAGCGACAAACGGCCGAGCGAGTCCTTCGAGTCGATGGAGAGGGAGTTCCTCGAAGGGGCGCGGCGAAACGGGGTGGCGCCCGGAGCGGCGGCCGAGATTTGGCGTCAGATGCGCGCCTTCGCCGGCTACGCCTTCTGCAAGGCCCACAGCGCCTCCTACACGGTTCTCTCTTTCCGCTCGGCGTACCTCAAGGCGCACTTCCCCGCCGAATTCATGGCCGCCGTGCTGGCCAACGGCGGCGGCTTCTACGACCGCGCCACCTACGTGTCCGAGGCGCGCCGCCTCGGGCTGAAGATTCTGGGGCCTTCCCTGAACGCGAGCGAGAAGCGATGGACCGGGCGCGACGATTGGGTCCGCTGCGGACTGGAGCAGATCAAAGGCCTCAAGGAGAGATCCCTGGAGGCCATTCTCGAAGAACGCAACCGCCGCGGCCCCTATCACAGCCTCGCCGACGCGCTCGATCGGCTGCCAGCCATCGACAAGACCGAGTGGGACCGCCTCATTCTGTGCGGTGCGTGCGACAACTTTCCCGAGACCCGCCCCCAACTCCTCTGGACCCTTGATGGCTGGTTCGCCTTCCCCGAGGAGCGGCATGCGAAGGCCGAACAGATCGATCTCTTCAGCCCACCCAGCGAAGAGCCTCAGCCGCCCGCCGCCCGCGACTCAGTCGGGGAGCGGGATTCGCGCCGGGCCGTCCGCGAAAGCGGGCGCTCCGCGGCGAAAGGACCTCTCCGCGACATCCCCGACTTGCCGGAGTTTCCCTTCGACAGGCTCTACGACGAAGAGGTCCGAATCCTCGAAGTGGCCATTCGCTGCCACCCTCTCGAACGGTTCCGCGCGCTGTTGCCCGACCCGGCCGAAGCGGGAATCCTTCCGGCGTGCGACCTTCCATCGCGCGCGGGCGGGCGCGCGCGCTCGGTCGGCTGGCTCGTGACCAGTCGCCGTCTGCGAACATCCAAAGGCGCGTATATGAAATTCCTCACCCTCGAGGACGAAACCGACATCTACGAAGCCATTCTCTTCGATCGCGCCTACCAGCAGTTCGGCCACCTCACCGTCACGCGCGGCCCCTACCTCGTCGAGGGCCGGGTCGAAGAACAGGAAGGCCACTGCTCGCTCCACATCGATCGGCTCGAGCTCCTTCGCGCGTGACCCGACTCGTCCGTTCTTGGAGCGTGTTTTCCCGAATCCGCGTTCGCAGCATACCGTTTTCACCGAATCAGCGCCCATCGGCGCGCAGCAGTGGTTTCTTCTCCGCTCTCCCTTCAGCATTTCAGCGGTTTTCGTTCGTTTTCGGCTGGAGTTTTCGCCAAGCGTTCTGCAAGTTAAGTCTCGTAGGCGCGACGAAGCGTGTCACAAGCAAGACGCGTGTCGCGCTCAAGGAGCGCGCGATGATTGAGGAATGGGATTTGACTTCGACGAATCTGCACCGGGTTTCGCAACGCCGGTACGAAGTGGCCGTCTTGCCTGTGGGGGCAATCGAGCCGCACAATCGCCACTTGCCCGAGGGGCAGGACGCGCTCCATACGACGCACGTCGCCCGGCGCGCGTGCGCCGAGGCGTGGGAGCGCGAGGCGCAGGTGATCTGCCTGCCGACGATCCCCTTCGGCGTGGACTGCAATCTTCTGGACTTCCCGTTGGCGATTCACGTCTCCCAGGCCTCGCTCGACGCGATGATCGGCGACGTCGTGCGCTCGCTCCGCCGCCACGGCGTCCGCAAGATCCTGCTGCTGAACGGCCACGGCGGCAACGACTTCACGCCGTTGGTTCGCCAGTTGCAGTGCGACCTGGACGTCCACCTGTTCCTCTGCAACTGGTGGACCGTGGGGCGGGACCGCTGGGACGAAGTCTTCGACGCGCCCGACGACCACGCGGGTCAATTCGAGACGTCGGTGGCTCTGGCGCTCTATCCCGATCTTGTGGAGATGGAGGTCGCGGGGCGCGGCGGGACGCGGCCTTTCCGGTTTGAGGCGCTCGAAAAGGGCTGGGTGCGCACGAGCCGCAATTTCTCGCGCCTGAACGACCACTGCGCGGCCGGGGACCCGGCTCGGGCTTCCGCCGAGAAGGGCCGGAAGTATCTGGACATCGTTTGCGAACGGATTGCCGACTTCCTCGTCGAACTAGCCCGGGCGCCGATCGACGAGCATTTTCCTCATACCCCTTGAGAACGAACGGGCGAACGCTTTGGGGCGCCTCTTTCGTCCTTGACACCCGCGGCGCATCCACCAGAGGATGATGGGGCAATGGTCCCGGCTCGAGGAACGTTCGTGAGCCCGGACTCAAGCAGAAGGCAAGGAGACCCATGTTCATGAAGAAGAAAGCGCTGATTCAGTATTGCGGCCAATGAAACTACAAGCCGCGAGCCGCCAGTTTGGCGAAGAAAATCGAAGCGGAACTTGGCTGGAAAACGAAGCTGGAACGCCTGGGCGGGGGTGTCTTCGAGGTGTACGTCGACGGCGCGCTCGTCTACTCGAAGAAGGCGACGGGCGCGTTTCCCGACGAGGAGAAGCTCGTGGGCGAACTCCGAGAGAAGTTCGCGTGAGGATCCCGGCGGCGCCAAGGACCCCGAGGGCATGAAATACGCGATCTTTCTCGGCGACGGGATGGCGGACGACCCGATCGAGTCGCTGAGCGGGCGCACGCCGCTCCAGGCGGCCGCGACGCCGAATCTGGATCGGATGGCGCGGGGCGGGCGCGCCCGCTTTGGCACGTTCCTTTCGTTGCCCGAGCCCTTCCCGACGAGTTCGGACGCGGCCAACCTGTCCGTTCTCGGATATGACCTCTCGGAATCCTACCAAGGCCGCGGGCCCCTTGAGGCCGCCAGTCAGGGCATCGTTCTTGAACCGGACGAGATCGCGTTGCGCTGCAATCTGGTCACGGCGTCCGACGACGGACGCCTGGTCGACTACTCGGGCGGCCAGATCCGTCAGGACGAGGCGGCGGCCCTGATTGAGACCGTTCAGAAGTCTTTCGGGAGCGACGCCGTTCGGTTCCACACGGGCGTCAGCTACCGCAACCTCCTTATCCTGAAGGGCGAGTCCTTCACCACCGATTTCCATTACGAGAAGCCCGACGACCACCCGGGCGATCCCTACGCCGATCTGCTGCCGCGCTCGACGGGAAGCGCCGAAAGCGAAGGGACGGCGTCGCTGCTGCGCTCGCTGACGCTGAATTCGCTGAACCTTCTGGGGGACCACCCGGCCAATCGAGCGCGCGAGAGTCGGGGCGAGAGGCCGGCGAACATGATCTGGCTCTGGAGCGCGGGGCGCAAGCCGCGGATGCGGTCCTTTTCGGACCTCTACGGGAAGCAGGGGGCCATCGTCTCGGCGGTGGACGTGATCAAGGGCATCGGCCGGCTGGCGGGCATGGAAGTGGTCGAGGTCGAAGGCGCGACCGGCTACATCGACACGAACTACGAGGGCAAGGCGCGCGCGGCGGTCGATGCGCTCGGGCGCAACGACTTCGTTTACCTCCACGTCGAGGCGCCCGACGAGGTCTCCCACGCGGGCGACCTCGATCTGAAGCTGCGGGCCATCGAGGATTTCGACCGGCGCGTGATCGGGACCTTCCTGGAAGCGTTTGGCGATCTGGACGATCTCGCCTGCGCCGTCCTGCCCGACCATCCTGTGCCGGTCGCCCTGCGCAAGCACACGCGCACTCCGGTCCCCGTGATGTTCGTCCATCCGGGCGCGCGCGGCGATGCGGGGGGCCTTCTCTACAACGAGATCGACGCGCCGAAGGGGTCCGTCGGTCGTCTCGAAGGCGACGGCGTGATGCGGACTCTGTTCGGTTGAGCCGTCCGGGGAAGGGCGCGGCCGCGGGTCTTGCCCCAAGTC
>DATKZW010000124.1:0-3578 GCA_035527775.1 Sumerlaeia bacterium
CGGCCGTTGGCGCGGGAGGAGGCGATTTCCTCGCCCGCACGCCCGCCGAGGGCGCGGCGCCTCGGCAAGCGGGGGGCCCGGCCGCCGCTCTGGCGGCCGCCGACCTGGCCTCACGCGCCCCGCGCGCCCCCGCCATGGGAGATCTCGTCGAGCTCACGGACCTCGTCCGCCACACGGACCTCGTCCGCCAGATCCAGTCAACCGAGAAAGCGAAGCTGCAGGCCCACGACACGTACCTTCGATTTCACGACAGCGTGTCGCGGACGATCTCGGAGAACCTGGCGTTCCAGATGGCGTTGCTCGAGAGGGCCATGGGCCCGGTTGGCGACTCGGACAGTCCATCGTCCCCAGGTCCCTCCCCCCTCCAGGCTGGCGGGGAAACGCCCGCCGGAACGGCTTGGACGCCCGCCGCACGGACCCCGTCCGCCGCTGCCGCGCCGGACGCCCCCGGAGTTGCCCTCGAACGGGAGCAGTGTCTGGAGTTCGCCGTTGGATCCATCGCCAGAGCGCTCGGGCCGCGCTTTCAGGAGATTGACTCATTTCCGACCCGCGTCCGCCTGCCGGACGAGCCCCTGATGCTCGTCGACCGAATCCTGTCGGTCGAAGCCGAGCCCGCTTTCCTCAGCGATCTCGCAAAACCGTGCTCTGAAGCGCACGGCCGCGCAGTCACCGAGCACGACGTGCGACCGGACCGGTGGTACCTGGACGGCGGACGGATCTGCACGTGCGCGGCCATCGAGGCCGGCCAGGCGGATCTCTTTCTCGCCGGCTGCCTGGGCGTCGATTTCCGCACGCGCGGGCTCGCGATGTATCGCCTTCTGGACGCCGCGGTGACCTTCCATGCCCCCCTGCCGCGTCCCGGCGACGTGATCCGTTACGACGTCCGCATCCGACGGTTCTTTCGCCAGGGAGAAACGCACCTTTTCCGCTTCGAGTTCGGTGGGACGGTCAACGGGGCGCCCCTCCTCTCGATGCGCGACGGGTGCGCGGGCTTCTTCACCAAGGACGAGCTGGAGAGCGGGCAGGGGGTGGTGTTGGCGGAGGAAGATCTCCGCCCCGCTCCGGGCAGGCTGACGGGCGGCGCCGCGGCGCCGGGAGACGAGGTCGGTGAGATGCGCGTGGAATTCTACGACGACGCACAGATCAGCGCCCTTCGCGCGGGGGATCTCGTCGGGTGTTTCGGGTCCGCGTTCGACGGGCTGGGCCTGCGCGACCCCTTCACTCTCCCGCGAGAAGGCCCGCCAATGGGACCCCAACGCGCGGGAGCTCAGGGGAGCTTGAGACTCATCGACCGCGTGCTTCGCCTTGAGCCACGGGGCGGTCGTTACGGTCTCGGGTCGGTCCGCGCCGAGATGGACATTCATCGGGACGACTGGTTCTTAACGAGCCATTTCGTGGACGATCGCGTGATGCCGGGGACCCTGATGTACGAGTGCTGTCTGCACACGCTCCGGATCTTCTTGCTTCGTATGGGTTGGGTCGGGGAAACGGGGGAAGTGGTCCACGAGCCCGTGGCCGGCGTGGCGACTCGCCTGAAATGCCGGGGACAAGTTCTTGAAACCACGCGAAAAGTCACTTATGAGGTTTCAGTCAAGGAGCTCGGCTACGGGGCGCCGGATGACGGCGGCGCCGTGAACGACGACGGCGCGCCTTACGCCCTGGCGGACGTGCTCATGGTCGCGGACGGCAAGATGATCGTCGACATTCGCGACATGTCCATGCGTCTCACCGGCCTGACGCGTGGAAAGGTCCAAGCCCTTTGGGAAGCGAGAGGCCATTCGGAGATCGGGGACCCCGCGCGTCGGGGCGACGTGTCCAGGCGAAGTGACATTGTGGCACAGCCGCCCACGGCTGTGACGACGACTAGCCAGGAAGCAAAGAGGGATGCACAGCCGAGGGCGGCTGTGCCACAAGAGACCGTCGAGCTCTGTCCTGACAACACGTCTCGTAAAGAAGAGATCGGGTTCGCTGAGAAAAAGCAAGAGGCCCATGCAAAGGGAAAGGCGCTCTATGACTTCGACCGCATCCTCGCCTTCTCCAACGGCAGGCCTTCAGACGCTTACGGGGAGCGCTACCGTCCCTTCGACGAGGGAAGGTTCATCGCGCGACTTCCGCGACCGCCTTACCAGTTCCTCGACCGCATCATGGAGGTTCGCGGCGAACCGTGGAGGATGTCCGTCGGCGCCATGGCGCGCAGCGAGTACGACGTGCCGCCCGACGCGTGGTACTTTGCCGCCGACGGGTGGCCGGACAACGACAGGGACGTGGCGCCGACGGTCGCTCGTCCGTTCGGAGTTCCGCCTTCAGGCGGCCGCGAGCCCACGATGCCCTTCGCCATTCTGCTGGAGATCGCTCTTCAGTCCTGCGGTTGGCTCGCGGCATACATGGGGTCGGCCCTGACGAGCGAGGCGGATCTCAGGTTCCGCAACCTGGGCGGCGCGGCTAGGCAAGTCGCGCCCGTGCCGGCTAGCGTCGGGACCGTGACCTCTCTGGTGCGAGCCACGCAGGTTTCGACCATGGGCGGCATGATCATTCAGGAATACGAGTTCGAAGTGCACCGGAGGGATCGATTCCCCTCCGACGCGCGCCTCGAGGGTTGGTTCGGCGAATCGCCCCTTCCGGCGCACGGATCCCGTCCGCGCCGACGGGCATCGCGCGATGCGCCTGACGCACGGACCCCCTCCGCGGCACGGACCCCGTCCGCGCCCTCCAGCCTGATCTACAAAGGCGAGACGCAATTCGGCTTTTTCTCCAACCGAGATCTCGCGAACCAGGTCGGCGTGGGGGAGGCAAGACCCCACCGGCCGTCTCCGGAGGAACTCGCCCGAGGAATCGCGTTTGACTATCCCTGCGCCCCGCCCTTTCCCTGCAAGGAGAAGATCGGCAAACCTTCGAGCATTCACCTGGCGCGCGCGCCCAAGTCTCTCGACCTCCCCGAGGACCTCTCGGCGAATCTGCGAATGGTCGACCGCGCGGATCTCTTTGTTCCCGACGGCGGCCCGCACGGTCTCGGCTTCATCCGCGGCGCGAAGCGCGTTGACCCGGACGATTGGTTCTTCCAAGCCCACTTCTACCAGGACCCCGTCATTCCCGGTTCGCTCGGGCTCGAGTCTCTTCTGCAACTCATGAAACTCGCCGCCGTCCATCGGTGGTCGCGCAGTTGCACCGGCGCATCCGAGGACAAGCCGGTCGACGCGTCCCCAGGCGAGCGTTTCCAGGCCATGGCCCTCGGCGAAGAACACGCTTGGCTCTACCGGGGCCAGGTGGCGCCGTCCAACGAGCTCGTCACCGTCGAAGCCGTTATCACGGGCTTCGACGACCGCAGGCGCGTGGTGCGCGCGGACGGCTTCCTCTTCGTGGACGGCGTGGTCATTTACCAGATGCGCGATTTTGCGCTCCAAATGCTGATGGGCGAAGAGTGATTGTGGCACAGCCGCCCCAGGCCGTATTGTGGCACAGCCGCCGCCGGCTGTGACGAAGAATGAAGTACACAAGAGTCCACATCGACGCGTTCGGCTACGAGCTGCCGCCGGTCGTCGTGACGACCTCCGAGCTCGAGGATCGCCTCGCGCCGATGT
>DATKZW010000125.1:0-3020 GCA_035527775.1 Sumerlaeia bacterium
CCTTTGGATCGAAGACACGGGTCCGGGTCTGCCTCTGGGCGAGGAGGAGCGCGTTTTCGAAGTGTTTCACACCACCAAGGCGGGGGGGAGCGGCTTCGGGCTCGCTATCGCCCGAGGGATCATCGAAGCCCACGACGGCGACATTCGCGCCCGACGGGCCGAATCCGGCGGGACGCGTTTCGAGATCACGTTGCCGGAGACGGGTCAAAGGGGGAAAGGCTTGCGCATCCGATAGGCAGGAAGGCGCAGACGGATGCCGTCGCGAGGTCCGCGGCGCCTGTTTTCCGGCCTCTTGCGGCGCCGGCGCTCTGGCAGGCGCTTGCCGGGAGAAGGCGCCCTCTTTTCGGGGCGTCCGGTTGGCATTCCAGTTGCTTACTTGGACTTGGCGGCCTAGAATTCCCCAGGCGGCTCGCCTCTTGAACCGCCTGCGATCTCGGGACTTGCAGAATCCCTCGCGCCGGCAGGGAGAACCGGAAACCTTTGCCTATGACTCTGACACTTGCGCGGTTGCGGAACCACCTTCGACGCAGACTGCTGATCGGTTTGCTTGTCTTTGCGCCTTTTGGCCTGACGATCTTTATTCTCTGGAAGCTGGTGACTTGGGGAAAGGAGCTGTTGACCCGACCGATTGACGGCCTTCTGCAGCAACTGCTCAGAAGCAATCCGGACCTCCTCCGCAGGCTCTTAGTCACCGACGCGACCGGAGGGGTCAGATTGTGGTTCGACTATGCGGCCCTTTTCACTTCCATCCTGCTGACGTTGATCGGCCTCTACCTCATCGGCGTTCTTTCGGCGACCTTCTTTGGCCGGCGCCACATTGCCCGCGGGGAGAAGCTCTTGCTTCGCATACCGGGCGCGCAGTTCGTCTACAACACCGTCAAACAACTGCTGGAGATCCTTTCCCGGCCCAAGTCTCAAGCGTTTCAGAAGGTCGTCTTGATCGAGTTTCCCCGGAAGGGAGTGTGGTGCATTGCGTTTTTCACGGGCGTCACCACAGATCCGGAAACGGGCGAGTTCCGCGTGAACGTGTTTCTTCCGAGCACGCCCAACCCCACAACCGGTTTCCTTCTGGTAATGAAGCCGAGCGAAGTTCTGCTGACGGATCTGACGGTTTCCGAGGCAAGCCGTTTCGTGTTCTCCTTCGGCGTGGTGGAGCTCGGCGAAATGAAGACCCGGCCCTTCCCCATCGAGGAGTACCGCGGGGAACAGATGGGGGACCGCGCGCGGGGACAAGAGGATAAGGCTGGCGGGGCGCCGGTGGAGGCCGGCGGGGCGCCGGTGGAGACGAGCCGTTGAACGAAGAGCAGGGACGAGAGAAAGCTACGCTCCTCATCGTGGACGACGACGCGGATAACCTCGAGAGCTATTCCATGGGGTTCTCGCGCCGGCCCTATCGCCTTTTGACCGCCGGGGGAGGGGCGCGCGCCCTGGAAATCCTCCGCAATGAAGAAGTCGACGTGGTGTTGACGGATCTGAAGATGCCGGACGTGGACGGTCTTGAGGTGGTTCGCGCCGCCGCCGCGCTTCCGGCGCCGCCCGTGCCCATCGTCATTACGGCCTACGGCACGATCGAGTCGGCGGTGGAGGCGATGCGCCTCGGCGCTTTTGACTACGTGACGAAACCGGTGAATCTCCTCGAGCTGCGGGCCAAAGTGGAGAAAGCGCTCGAGGTCCGATCTCTGCGTGTGCGAAACCGCGAGCTGCAAGGCCTGCTCGCCGACCAATTTGCGTTCGAAGGCGTTGTAGGGACAAGCGGCCAGATGCGGGAGGTGATCGAACAGGCGCGCCTCGTGGCCCGGTCCCGCGCGTCGGTGCTGATTGAGGGGGAAAGCGGAACGGGCAAGGACTTGGTTGCTCGCTCCGTTCATTTCAACAGTTCCCGCAGAGGGGGGCCGTTCGTGCCGATCCACTGCGCCGCCATACCGGAGACGTTGCTGGAAAGCGAACTGTTCGGTTACGAGAAAGGGGCGTTTACGGGCGCCCACCAGCGGCGCATCGGCCAGTTTGAGAGCGCCGACGCAGGGACCGTCTTCCTCGACGAGCTGTCGGAGATCCCCCTTCCGACCCAGGTGAAACTCCTTCGCGTTCTCGAGCAACGAGAGATCACGCGAGTGGGGTCCACGAAGCCGATCCCGATTGACATTCGCCTCGTGGCCGCGACGAACAAGAACCTGGCCCGGGAAGTCGAGGAGGGCCGCTTTCGCGAGGACCTCTATTACCGCCTGAACGTGGTGCGGATTTGCATGCCTCCCTTGCGGGATCGCCGCGAGGACATCTCCCTCTTGGTGAGCCATTTCCTGAAGGAGTTCGCGAAGGAAAACAATCGCCCCCCTCTGAGAGTTGCCCCTGCTGCGCTGGACCGACTGATGCGGGCGCCCTGGCCGGGCAATATCCGCCAACTGCGCAACGTGGTCGAGCAGATCGTTGTCTTTGCCCAGTCCGACCTGATAAAGGTGGCCGACCTCCCTGCTTTCCTGAGGGTCTCGGGGGGCGGGGGGGAAGAGAGCCAAGCCCAGTCAATGCGCGCTTCTCAGCAAGCAACCGCCGGCGGAGAGGCCGTGGCGGCCGCCCCGTCTCCCTCGGAGAATCAGGAGGGGATGAGCTTAGCGGACCTGGAGCGCAACCACATTCTCAGAACCTTGGAGGGGATGGAGGGGAACCGGACGCGCACCGCAAGGGTCCTGGGGATCAGCCGGCGGACCTTGCAGCGGAAGCTGAAGGAGCTTGGGGTGAGCAACGAGTAGCGCGTCGATATGACGCAGTTTTGTGGGCAAAACATCGGTCCGCGCCAAGATGACGCACTTGGGCCGGGCTCAATCCGGCTGGCGCAGCCACGCTGAGATCGCGAGGAAACGCTCTATGGCGCCATTTGGGCCAGCCAAAACACTCTTCTGGTTGCTCGTGGTCGCTACGGGGGCGATCCCCCTCTTCGGACTGTCCCGCGCGAGCGCTCAGTCGGATCTCATGCGCCGCCTGATCGAGGAGGATGAGACGGCGCCTACCACGCCAAGTGCGGTGGC
>DATKZW010000126.1:0-4326 GCA_035527775.1 Sumerlaeia bacterium
GTCAGCGGCTGCGCGCGGCCGACCACTTCGAGGTAGTCCATGAGTTCGCCGGGGTTGGTCAACATGGCGGCGACGGCCTTGCCCGTGTCCAGAACGCTGCCGCCTCCTACGGCGATCACCAGGTCGCATCTTGCCTCGCGAGCCTGCTTCACTCCCGCAAGCGCGATCTCCGTCGTGGGTTCCTTCGCGACGCTGAACGGGAACGATTTCAACCCTTGTTCGCTCAGCAGTTCCAGGAGCGGTTCGGCGCGCGCGCCGTTGCGACCGGTCGCCACGAAGGCGCGGCGTCCCATTGCCGCGGCGAGGGGGCCGACCTCTCGCAACGCGTCGGGCCCAAAGATGATGCGGTTGGCTGTGGCGAATTCGAAGCGCATGGTGCGCCCTCGCATCCCGCGAGATCAAAGGATCGGCGCTATCCCCACCCCGCGTCGTCGGGGAACAGGTTGTCGTACTTGACGCTCGAGCGCGGCTCGGCCATCATGTCGGTGACCGCGTCGCGCCATTTCTCATAGTGGGCCGTTTCCTTGTGCCGCGCCGGATCAGCCGGCGTGCGGTAGACCTCGACGAGGACGAAGCGGGTGGGATCGTCCTGGCGCTGAATGACGTCGAAGCGGGCGACGCCGGGCTCCCGGACGCTGTTGCGCGCGTTCTCGAGGGTGGTCTTCTTGAAAGCCTCAACTTGCTCCGGCTTGACGTGGACGAAAACGTGAACGATGAACATGGCTTTCTCCTGTGGCGGCGTTTCGGCGGCTCGTGGCGGAATCCAGGGGAGATCCCGCCGCCCCTGCAAGGCTAATATGAAGGGCTGATGCTTCGTCCCAAGGCGTCGGTCGCTGCGCTCGCTCTGCTCTGGGCTTTATCATGTCGCGCTTTCAGCGCTCTCTCTTCGCTCATTCTGATGACTTCTCTTACTCCACCACAATCTCATCGACGAAGATCCACGATTTGCCGCCCGCCCCCGCGTGCCAGGAGGGGCACGTCTTCACTCCTTCGGCCTTCACGCGGACGTAGCGCGCCCGCGCTTCGGTGAGATCGGCGGCAAAGGTCTCGATGAAGACGCCGCTCCTCTCTTCGGGCATGCTGTTCCTCAGCGAGGCGACGGTCGCGAAGCTCTTGCCGTCGGACGAGATCTCGTAGACGACGCTCCTGGGCAGGAAGATCCATGAGCCGGTCTGCTGCAGGAAGCCCGCGCTGATTTTGCGGATCGGTTGCGCCTCTTCCAAGTCGATCACGACCTCCATGTCGGTCCCTTCGAATCCGATCCAGTTGACGTTGAAGTCCAGGTCGCCCTTTAGGCCGTTGGTCAACGCATCGTCGCCGCCGGCGGGGTACTTGGGGCTCCACGGCGTGGCGAACCGCACTTTCTTGCCGCGGGCGAGATGTTTGCGCAGTCCCGGTTCGAGCAAACGAAGATACCCCGCGTGGTACTCGTCGGGCGTTGTGCTCCACTCATGGATCCGCGACACGTTCGCTTTGTTGCAGAGGGCGGTGAAGCGGCCCAGACGCTCGCGAACCTCCGGTCGCACGCTCCACTCGTCGTCGTTCCCCTTCTCGTAGAGCCCGCCTTCCCCCGTGGCGATGCGCTTGGCCTGTTCAAGCATGGCGAAGTCCAACGGGAGGCGCGCGACTTGGACTCTCTGCAGGATCTCGGGTTTGCCGGCGACGGCCGCTTCGGCCTTGTCAAAGAGGGCGTTGTACCGCTCGATCAGGCGCCGGGACAGATAGCCGTTCACGGGAGTGTTCGGGTTCCCAAATATGCCGAGCGTTTCTCCGGACTCTTCCAGGGCGTCGTGCATCAGGTCGATGTACTCGCGAATGTAAGGCGCCGCGTCTTCGTAGTAGCCTTTGAGGAAGTCGTCCATGACGGCGTTGAGGTCCACGTCGGGATTCCAAAGGATCTTGGCGATCAGGTACGCGCGCAGTTCGTGGAACTCGCCGCCGATCTCGCGGTTGGCCTGCTGGTACATGGCGACGCAGCTGTTCTCGGCAAAGAACCGGATGTTTGGCTGGAGGACCCGGAGATTGGGAAAAGGACTCACGAGGCTCTGAAACTGGATCGTGTAGTCCCATACGAGAATATCGTCACAGATCTTTCCCCAGTCCTCGATATCCTTGCGAAAGGACTCGCTCAAGGGGTCGGTGGCGATGGGTTTGCTGCGGTTGCACTCGATCGTGCACAGGACGACGTTCACGTTCTTGGCGGGCCGCACCGTTTTCGGAGCGGAGCGCGAGTACTGATAGGCGAGGGTCGAGATCGTTTTGTCGGGGAACTCCGCCGCGACTTTGTTGATGAAAGCGATCAAGGAGCCCGCATGGGAGCCTTCCCGCTCGTCGATCGCCCGGCACTCGGGACACGTGCAGTAGCCGCCCGTGTCGTTCTGGCTGACGGACCAGTACCGGGTCTCGGGTTTTTCGTCCATGCGCTTACGCAGACTTGCCACGAGGACTTCGAACAACTCGGGATTGGTCAGACAAAGCTGCCCGTTTCGGACACGCTCCCCGCGAACCATGGCGAAGTATTCGGGATGTTCGTTGAAATACTCCTCGGGCGGAACGAGCGCGTGAAACGTGTGGACCCACATGCCCCAGTTCTCGTGCATGTCCCAATGGAGCTTGTGCCAGTCCGCGTACTCGGGTCTTTTCGCGTCGCGATACGAAGTGTGTCGCACCTTGACCGCGGGAACCTGAGTCGCGTCGATGTCCGGAATCCGGAGATCCGGCGCCTTCGGAACCACAACGACGTCTGACGTGAACCTGCGGCATCCCATGACGTCTTCCAGGAAAGTGTAGACGCCGTAGAGCGCGCCCCTCTCACTTCCACCCGCAATGATGAGCTTTTCCCCTACGGTCTTGATCGAGAAACCATCTCTCTCCAGTTTGGAGAAATCGATCGAGACGTTCAGGTCGCGCAAACGGGAGCTCCGGCCGAGGATGATCTCGCGCTTCTTGGCCGGATGGTCGTCCCCCACGATGGGGATTCTCACGTCCGTCGCCTCGAGAAGATACTTCTGCAACTCCTCGGCCGCCCGCGTCTCGACGGGCGTCGGCTCTCGGGGGATCACGATCTGGCAGCGGGCGGCGCGGCGCGGACGCGCGAAGAGCCTTCCCGCCTCTCTGCATCCCACGAGGCCGGAACCGCAGAGAGCCAGAGTCGCCAGCAAGAGCTGCTTCGAGGACAATCCATGCATTTGTCCGCTCCTTCCCCATTCGGCTCGATCCGGGGCGGAGTCTAACACGCCTCACGGGTTGGGAGTCCAGCAAATAAGGTTGGGTCAATCGACGGGGAGGAGGCGTGAAACGCTCAAGGCGCCGATCGACGAGCCGGCGAGCCGCCGGATCGGGACGTCGCCTATCCCGTTCCTTTTTCGGTCCAGTGCAGGATGAAATCGCACGACACGGTCCGCATGCCGAGAGATTCGTAGCAGGCGATGGCGGGCAGGTTAATGTGACTCGTACGCAGCTCGACCAAGGCGAAATCGGCGGCGAGACGGTGCAAGGTTTCGGCGATGAACCACCGGCCCACGCCCCCTCCTCGCATCTCCTCCGCGAGGCATACGAGGTCAAGGACGACGAGCCGGGTGGAGACCGCCTTGTTCAAAGCCGCGGGATTCAGATAGACGATGAATCCGCAAACGCGGCCGCCGCGCTCTAGGACGAACGTCTTCCAGGCAAGTTGCCGGCAACACTTTTCGACCCATCCTGAAAAGAGCCGGCTCGTCGCCTCGCGCGGCAGATGGGGATCGTTGTAATAGTGGTTGAAGGGGTGCGAGGTCGAGACGATCGACTGGATGGGGGCCAAGTCCTCCTCGCGCCAGTCGCGAATGGAGGTTCCCCGGGCTGATGAGGGCGGAGGGAGACGGGGCACGTCCGGCAGTCGCGCGGAGAACTTGGGCGAGCAATCCACCAGGTAGAAACCGCGACTCTGCAGAACGCGCAAGGCCTCGTACTCCGATCCGTCGATGCGGACGGCGAGATGCTCCAAACCGTCCTCTCGGGCCGCGCCGACCACGACCTCTGCCATCTTGCTCCTCAGGCTCCCGGAGGCGAGGTGGGTTAGGAAAGGCGCGACTCGGCCGCAGCGCAACGGGTAGAACCGTGAGTGCCATTCATCTCGATGCAGAGCGGCGAAAGCGGCAAGCGCTCCCTTATCGTCCTCGCCCACCCACTGGGCGCATCCCGCGGCTGCGCCTTTCCCCAGGTGCGCGTTCGCCACGCCGACGAAGTAGGCGGCGAGCGCGCGGGGATCGCTATTCTGGAATCGCTGCTGAACGGCCTTGCAGGGAAAGTCGAGGAACAGCCTCCGCAGAGCATCCATGTCTTCTGAGC
>DATKZW010000127.1:0-3230 GCA_035527775.1 Sumerlaeia bacterium
CTTCCTTTTCCCGCTTGGCCTCGGTCTTTTTCTCGGCCTTCAGATGAGCAGAAGGCTATCTCTTAAGAAGAAATCGGGTTTTGACGCGTTCGCGGCGACGCGCCCTATCGAGGACGCAGCTTTCCCCCGGGCCGTTTCCCGAGCGGCGGCGGCCAGCGTTCTCGCGCTCTGGGCGACGCTGTGGGCTCTCACGTTCCTTTGCGGAGGCCTGCTTGTGCTTTCGGGCAGGAGCGACGCCGTGGGCGACGCCCTCAACGATTCCCGTTTAGGCGTGGCGATTCTTGGCGTGGCGATCCCGACGGACTGGCGGCTCCTTCTGCATCTTGGCCGGTGTCTGGTTGCGGGCATCGCGTTCATGGGGATTGGCGCCATCCTCGATCTCGAAAGAAGAGTTGGCGCGGTTGCGTGTATTCTGTTCGTTGCGTGTATCTGGTTCGTGGCCGGAGTCTGTTTCATGACCGGAGTCGAGATGGGCTATGCCCCGATGGCTCCTTGGGGCTGGGACATCGTCGGGCTGTCGCTCCTCCCCTGGCCCGCGATCCACTTCGCGCAGGCTTGGCGGCGCGGCTGCCTCGACGCGAGGACAGTGGGAGTCGCGTTCGCGTCCTGGTGCCTTTTTGCCGCGGTCTTGGGATCTTTCTGGCTCGAAGTCGCGCCTGTTCGACCGCACCACGTTCTGCTGATCCTCGGGGTGTCGGCGCTGCCCACGGCGGCTCTGGCCCTAGGGAGAACCACGCTCGCGCAAAGCCGGCATCAATAAAAGCCGCGCGGAACCGAGGCGGCGTGAGTAGCGCACCGGGAAGAAGGAAAGAACGAAGAAGGAAAGAACGAAGAAGGGAAGAACAACGATGCGTTCCATCGGCTTGGCGCTCGTGTGGGAGTCCTGGCGGAGGACCCGCAGGCACGTTCTGCTGGGCGGCCTGTTGTTGTCGCTCCTTGCGCTTTTCTTCGCGTGGCAGATGGGGTTCCGAACAGCCGCTCCCGGAGACAGCGCCGCCCAAATGCTCCACTTCTGGTTCGTCATGAGCGCGACCGCGTTGCTCGTCCTCCTTCTGGTTCAGGCCCAGTGCGACGAGGGCGACGGACGCTTCGGCTTCCCGAGGCGGCTCCACCGGCTCCCCGCGCCCACATGGGAAATCGTGGCGTGGCAGATGGCGGCGGGGACGGCGTGGATCGCGCAGGCGTATCTGGGTCTGGCCGCTCTGTTCTACCTGCTCACGGGGATCGTTTGGCCCCTGTGGGGGCCGACGCTCTTCGCGGCCGCGGCCCTGGCGCTCATGCAGACCGCCGTATGGTGCGCGTCGGGCTTCGTCCGGCCGCTTATGATCTGTTTGGCCCTCTGGCCTCTGGCGACCGCCGCCATTGCGTTCTATGGCGAAGGTCGGCGGCGGCCGAGCCCCTGGGGGCTCTGGCGGGACGGTCCGACGGAACTTCTCTTTGCCGGCGTCTGTCTGGTCGGCGCCTATCTCGTCGGCGTCCGCGGCGTGGCGCGCGACCGCCGAGGCGACGCGCAAGGCCCAACGCGGCTGCGCGAGTGGTGGGACCGCGTCGCGGGGCGCCGCGCGCAACGGCGCAAGCCCTTCCCATCCCCCGCTTCCGCGCAGTTCTGGATGGAGTGGCGGCAAAAGGGCTTTCTGGCGCCGCTGTCCTTCGCGGCCTTCGTGGTCGCGCAGTGCGCTCTGCCGCTTCCCCGGTTTCTCCTTGCCCCATCCGGCGTTCCGGAGTCGGGGACTCTCTTGGTTTTCGCCGCAGAATGGCTTTTCTCCTTCATCTACGTGTCGCCGTGGGTCTTCGCCGGCTGCGCGTTCTTCGCCGGAGTCTTCGTCGGCCAGAGCGATCCCTTCGGGCGAAGAGCGGAGATCGACGGCTTCCGGGCGACTCGCCCTGTGCCCGACCCCGCACTATCAAGGGCCGCTCTGAGGGCGGGGTTGGCGAGCGTGTTGGCGACCGTGGGCGCGTGGGCGGCGCTTGTCCTGGTCTGGACGGGGATCCTGGTTCTTTCCGGCGGCTTGCGGGAGGTCGTCATCGGCTGGCGCGGGCTGGCCGCCGCGACGGGGTTTGGCGGTCTCGCGCGGGCGGGCTCGACCGGCGCGCTCCTGCTGTCGGGGGCGTGGGTTCTCTTCGGTTTGGGAGTGTGCGTCGGCCTGGCCGGACGGCGGTGGCTTGGCGTCACGCTCGCCGGAACCGCCGCGACGTTGGCCCTCGGGTCCGCCTTGCTGTTGGGCGCCGGGCGCGTCTCGATCGCGGCGTTCGCGGCGATTGCCTGGCCCTCTGTGGTTGCCGTGAGTCTGACTGGGACGGCGGCGGCCCTCGCGCTGGCGCGCTGGAAGGGCCTCGTCGGCCGGCGCGGGGCCATGCTGTTGTGCGGCGCGTGGTTCGCGCTCACCGTCGTCGCGCTCTGCGCCGGTGGTCAAGCGAACGCGCCGCCGTTGCGCGCCCACTCGCTCGCGCTCGCGCTGCCCGCGCTCGCCGTCGCGCCGCTCGCCATGGCGCCGCTGGCGCTGGCGTGGAATCGGCATCGGTGATGTGGAGAATTGCACGGCGCGGCTTGGGGCTGCCCGAGTCGCCCGTCGGAGACGGCCTCCCACGTGTGAAAAGGGAGCCAAACGGCCCCCCACGTCTGAAAAGGGAGCCAAACGCCCCCCACGTCTGAAAAGGAAGCCAAACGGCCTCCCACGCCTGAAAAGGAAGCCAAACGGCCTCCCGCGTCTGAAAAGGAAGCCAAACGGCCTCCCACGTCTGATAAGGAAGCCAAACGGCCTCCCACGCCCGAAAAGGAAGCCAAGATGGCTCACCACTCCATCTCGCCGAAGCGCTTTTCGAGGGTTTCCTTGAGTTGGTCGAGGGTGGTTGCTTGCATGAGCTCGGGCCGCGCGGCGCGCGCGCCGGGGAGGCCACGGATGTAACCCACGCAGTGTTTGCGGAACTCGATCAGACCGCGATTGCCGCCGTGTTCGACCATTAGGCGTGCGTGTTCGAGGAGCACGCGCAGGCGCTCCTCAGGCGAAGGCTCGCCTTCAGCCGCCGCGGCTCCGCCCTCGACCGTCCCGTCCCCGCGTTGCGCGCGGGCGGGCGCATCATACAGGGCGACCTGGCGCACGAGCCAGGGATTGCCGACCAAGCCGCGCCCCACCATCACGGCGTCGCATCCCGTCTCGGCCCGCATCCGCGCGGCGTCGGCCGCAGTCCAGACGTCGCCGTTGCCGATCACGGGAATCGAGAGCCACTTC
>DATKZW010000128.1:0-4972 GCA_035527775.1 Sumerlaeia bacterium
GCCGCGAGCCGCGTCGTTCCAGGGCCTGTCCCCATACAGCCGAGGGCGGCTGTGTCACACACTCTATCCCCAAACAGCCGAGGGCGGCTGTGCCACACTCATGGTCGACGCGCGCCGGTTCGCTGGCTCCCGGTCTCCGGAACCGGCGGTACGAAGGGGGCCTCCTCACCGAACGGCGACCTCTCGATTCTCGGCCGCCGACTTGTAGAGGGCGTCCAGGATCTTCTGGGTCCCGATCACGGAGCTGATGTCGGCGGGAGAGGGCTTCCCCGTGGCGGCGCATTCGAGAAACGAATCGATCTCCGCTCGGAACATGCTGTCCTCTCGGTACGAGGGCGCCGTCTTGTAGAGGACCCCATTCGTGTGCGAGTAGATCGTGAAGGACCCGCAGTAGTTGAGGCGGATGCCTGCCTTGTCCCCGAGAAAATCAATGTGGTGCGCGCCCTCCTCCACGTTTCGCGCCCAGGCGCCCTCGAAGAAGATCGTGGGTCCGTCCGTGCGAAGAATCCCCGCCACGGACTCCTCCACGTCGCAGAGCCCGCTGTAATCGGGCGGGCCGGCCCACATGCCCGTGTAGGCGTACTTGCGCAGGTCCTTGCCGAGGACGGAGTGGGCGACGCCCGAGAGGGTCCGGGCTCGGGGAAAACCGAGACAGAACAGCGTGAGGTCCAGGTAGTGCACGCCGATGTCGATCATCACGCCGCCCCCGGCGCAGGCTTTCGTCGTAAACCATCCCCCGAGTCCCGGAATGCCCCGGTAGCCCTTGAACATCACGCTGACGTGGTAGACCGCGCCGAGTTCGCCTTTGCGAATCCTGTCCCGCACGCGCAGAACCCCGTCATGGAATCGGTTCACGACGCCGATGACGAGCAGACGTTCTTGCTTCTTCGCGAGCCTTCGCATCCGCTCCGCTTCGTTCGCGTTGAGGGCGATCGGCTTCTCGCACATCACGTGCTTGCCCGCTCGCAACGCGTCGAGGGTCACGGGACAGTGGAGATCGTTCGGGAGACAGACGCTGACGGCTTCCACCGAGGGATCCGCCAATGCTTCTCGATAGTCCGCGACGGTGCGCTTGGCGCCATAATCCCGCGCCGCGGCTTCGGCCTTCTCGGGCACGATGTCGACGACGTAGGCGAGGTCGGCTCGAGGATTGGCGGCGTACTGCTCGGCATGGACCCTCCCGATGGCGCCACAGCCAATGACGGCTGTTTTCATCTGCTTCATTCTCCTTCCTCTTCGAGCGACCGTCGGAGGAAGCGCCGGAATCCCGAAACACGGGCGCTCCCCCCGTCGCGCTGCTCGCCGGATGGCAAGGCCGGACCCCGTCCCTCGCCTTCTTGGAGCGGACCGCGGCGCGGGCCTCTTTGGCCCTTCCTCGCGCGGGCCCGTCAATCGCCGATGGCGACTTCCCGGTTCTTAGCGGCCGACTCGTAGAACCCGTCCAGGATTCGCTGGGTGGCCATCACCGTGTCGATGTCGGCCGGCGAGGGCTTTCCTTTGATCAAGCACTCGAGGAAGGACTCGATCTCGACCTGGTACATGTTCTTGCTTCGATAGGAAGGCTCCGTCCGGTACAGAACGCCGTTCTTGTCGGTATAGAGCGTGAAGTTCCCCATGTACCGGAGATGAATGCCCCCCTTGTCGCCAAGGAAATCGATGTGGGAAGCCGCCTCCTGGACGTTCTGGGCCCAGGCGCCTTCAAAGGAGACGGCGGGGCCGTCGGTGCGAATAACGCCCGCGGCGAACTCCTCGACGTCGCACACCCCCTTGTAGTTCGGCGGGCCGGCCCACATGTCCAGGTAGGCGTACTTGCGCACGTCGCGCCCCAGAACGGCATGGGCCGTTCCCGAGATGCTCCGCGGTTTGGGGAACCCCAGGCAGAAGAGAGCCAGATCGAGATAATGGACCCCCCAGTCGATCATGACGCCGCCCCCCGCCTCGGCCTTCGTCGTGAACCAGCCGCCCAGCCCCGGAATGCAGCGGTACTGCTTGAACATGACGCTGACGTGATAGACGTTGCCGATCTGGCCCTTCTGAATCGCGTCGCGAACGTGCAGCACGCCGTCGTTGAAGCGATTCACCACTCCGATGACGAGCATCCGCTTCTTCTTCTTGGCCATCGCCCGCATCCGCTCGGCTTCCTCGGCGTTGAGCGCGATCGGTTTCTCGCACATGACGTGTTTACCCGCTTCGAGCCACTCGAGGGTCACCGGGCAGTGCTGGTTGTTCGGCAGGCAAACGCTGACGGCGTCCACGGAAGGGTCCGCGAGGGCCTCGCGATAGTCCGTGATCGCCTTGGTGTTCGGGCCGGCCTTGCGCGCGGCAACGTTGGCTTTGTGAGGAATGATGTCCACCACGTAGGCCAGGTCCGCCATGGGACTGGCGGCGTAATGCTCGGCGTGGACCGCTCCGATGGCGCCACACCCTATCACGGCGGCTTTCACTCGTTTCATCTCTCTTCGCCCCTTTCTCTACTGGAATCTCTTGATCTTCTCGCGCAGGAATTCGACTGCCGCTCGGATGTCCTTCTCGGGATTCTCGCCGACTTCGCGCTCGATCGTCAGGAACCCGCGGAAATCGATGTCCGCCAGAGCCGCCAGGTAGGCGTCGAAATCCACTTTTCCCTGGCCCAGGGGAACTTCGTCGAAGTAGTCGCCGAAGTTGAGACCCTCGATGCCTCCCCTCGCGAAAGCGTCGTAGATCTCGACGGGGTTGCAAGGCCTGTGCTGAACGCCGTCTTTGGCGTGGGTGTGGACGATGTGGTTCTTCAGGGCGTAGACGCCCTGGACCGGATCGTCGCCCGTCACCATCACCAGATTGGCCGGGTCGTAGTTCGCTCCGATCCCCTCCGAGCCGACCTCGTCCAGAAAGGCCGCCAGCCGGGCCGCCGTCTCCGGACCGGTTTCGACGGCGAACGCCACGCCGCGCTCGTCGGCGTACTCGCCCAGCTCGCGACACGCCTTTAGCATGATCCGGTAGGTGGGATCGGTCGCGTCTTCGGGCACGCACCCGATATGGGTCGTCACGACGTCAGCGCCCAGGTCCGTGGCCAGGTCCACGATCTTCTTCGAACGCTTGATCTTCCAAACGTTGTCGTCGGGAATCTGGAACCCGTGGCCGCCCAAGTCGGCGCACAACGCCGAGATCTCGAGCCCCAGATCGTCGCAGAAGCCTTTGAAATCCGCCCGCGCCGCGGCGTCCATCTCCTCGGGACTGATCTCGCCGCTCGAGGCGTAGATCTGGATGCCGTCCGCCCCGACTTCTTTCGACTTGCGGACCCCCTCGCGCGGGCTCAGCCGAAAGGAATCGCTCATCACTCCAATCTGGAATCGATTCATTTCCGTCCTCCTCTTCGGCCCGCCCCGCTGGGCGTCTCACGGGGATGCGGACCTGGAAATATGGACCGTGGGATCTTTCTCTGTCGGCCCGTCACAAGGGGCGCCCCGTCGCGAACGCCGATTCCCTCGGTCAACCCGTCTGGCGATCTGGAAACACAATCAGGCGACGCCATCGCCAAAGCACTACAGAAAAAGCCCCGGCGAGTCAAGGAAAGGGTGACTTTCCGCCGACCGTCCGCAAACTCGCGCTGCCGGCGGCTCTCAGTCCGCCCCCACTGCGTCTTCTTGCCCTCCGGCGCCGATCGCCGGCGCTCCCAAGGCGACGCTTCTTTTCTTTCCCGGCACGAGGGTCGAGGTCGCCGAAATACAGACGGCGAAGACGGCTGCGGCCAGGAATAGCCGCTGGTAGCCGAAAAAGGCCCAGACGGCGCCCGCCGCGATCGGGATCGTCATGGAGACAATGTGGTTGATCGACACCCCCATGGCCAGGGTCGAGGTCAATTCCTGGGACGAGCGGGTCAGGCGCGACACGTAGATCGAACGCGCATTCCCCAAGGCGAAGAGCAGATCGTCCACGACGAAGCAGCCGCACGCGATGAGGCGAGCCGTCTCCGCGTTCGGGGCGAGGTCCTTGGCGTAGCCGTACCCGGCGCAGACGACGGCGAGCGCCAGTCCGTCGGCCACCAGGATCGTGCGCTCGCCAAACTTGTCCATGGCCAGGCCCGCCAACGGCTTGAACGCGATGCCGATGACAGAGGCGATCATGAAGAGTTTGGCGATTTCCGTGGCCGGCAGGTCGTAGACGCGAACGAGGACCCAGGGGCCGAAGGTGAGGAAGATCTGTTTCCGGGCGCCGAAAATGAGTTCCAGCGCGTAATAGAGACTGTATTTCCTTCGGATGACGAGCCGCGACCGCCGCTCCTGATGGAGGTGGGGCAGGTGCATCAAGCCGTAGAAGATGGCAGCGGCGCCCACGATCCCCGCCGCGGCGAGAAAGCCGACGCGGTAGGCGGGATGGTCGCGGTCGAGGAAAAGCCAGATAAGCCCCGCCCCAGCGGCCATGCCGATGGTGCCCATCGTGCCCATCAACCCCATGCGCCAGCCCCGGTTCGTCTCGTCGCTCAGGCCGATCACGATGGAGGCGCCGACGGGGTGAAGAAGATGCATCCCCGCGCTTGCGACCATCATCATGCCAACCATCGGCAAGAAGCGCGTCCCCACGAACGCAATCCCCACGAGTCCCGCCGCCATCGTCAGGACGCTCACCACGGCCAGCCGCGTCAACGACAGGGCGCAGAGGATTCCCGTCATCAGGACCACGAGAAACCCCGGCATCTCTCGCGGCAGCTCGAGCCAGCCCCGCGCCCTCGCCGAGAGGTTGAAGGTGTCGGAAAGAAAGTTGTTGAAGATCGAGTCGTGAACGCCGCCGGCGGCGGCCATGAGAAAAACCGCGCCGAAGAAAAGAGGAATCTGGTATTTCCTTGCGGACATCGGGCGCAGGAACTTTCTGAGGGCCGCTAGCAGAAAGAAAGGGGCACGGGCGTCTCCCGCCCGTGTTTCATGGGCAGGATGTCCATGCCACGCTTGCATTCCCTCTTTCTGTCAGGGCCCCCAAGAAGGTGGCGCATTCCCCA
>DATKZW010000129.1:0-2970 GCA_035527775.1 Sumerlaeia bacterium
GCGCGCGCCCGCCAACAACACGAACACCTTCGCCAGAGAATCCCACGTCGACATGTTGGCTGCGGCAGCCGGCATGGACCCGCTGGAATTCCGTCTGAAGAACCTGAAAGACGAGAGGATGTTGGGGGTTCTCAAAGCGGCGGCTAAGCAATTCGGCTGGACCCCGGCCAAAGCGCCGAGCGGCCGCGGCCGCGGCGTCGCCCTCGGAACTGACGTGGGCTCCTGCGTGGCCCACATGGCTGAAGTCGAAGTGGACAAGGGCAGCGGACGCGTGCGGGTCAAACGAGTCGTTTGCGCTCAGGACATGGGGCTGTCGATCAACCCGGAGGGCGCCAAGATCCAGATGGAAGGGTGCATCATGATGGGCCTGGGTTACGCGTTGACCGAGGAGGTCCGCTTCAGAGGCGGAGAGGTTCTCGATCGCAATTTCGGCACCTATGAGATCCCCCGTTTCTCCTGGTTGCCCAAAATCGAAACCGTGTTGATCGACGCGAAGGACTCGCCGCCTCAAGGCGGAGGAGAACCGGCGATCATCTGTATGGGCGCCGTCCTAGCCAACGCCGTCTACGACGCCATCGGCGCCCGCGTCTTGCAGTTGCCGATGACGCCGGAGAGAATCAAGAGCGCCGCCAAAGCAGACCTGAAAGCCGGCCAGAGCAGTCCTCCTCAGCGCGCGCTGGGTTGACTCGCGCAAGGGCGCTTACTGATATGAGCCGGCCTTCTACAACGTCAGCGACTCCCGAACAGCCAGGCGTCTCTGAGTGCCGCCGGATCGTTGACTTCGCCGACTCCGGCCGCCCCTTCGCAGCGGCATTGGTTCTGAGAGCCGACGGATCCACCCCTCAGAAGGCCGGGGCGCGGGCCATCATCGATGCGTCCGGCGACATTTGGGGAACCCTCGGCGGAGGAGGAGTGGAAGCGGAAGCGCAACGGCGGGCGCTGGAAGCGTGCCGGTCCGGGCGCCCTAGCGTATTCGACTTCGCGATGGACAACGAATCCGCCGGAGACGCCGGAGCGATCTGCGGCGGGACCATGCGCATACTCATCGATCCGACGGCGGCGGACGACCGGGGCGCCTATGAGGCGGCGGCCGGCGCGCTCGAGAGAAGAGAGCGCGGGGTTCTTCTGACCCGGCTGAACGCGACGCCTCACACGGAAGTGAGCGTCGAATGGCTTGCGGAAGACGGGGCGCCGGGAAATCTCGATCTCCCGACGTTGAACGCGATCCGATCCTGTCTTGAGCGTGAAGCGCCAAGGCTCTGCTTGACTGAGTCGGATCAATCCAAAGCGTCGACCGAAGTCTTTGTGGAACCCGTGATCCCGAAGCCCCTCTTGCTGGTCGTCGGCGGGGGGCACATCGGCCAGGCGTTGGCTCATCAGGCCGCGCCAATTGGGTTCGAGGTCGTCATCATCGACGATCGTCGCGAGTTTACCGAACCGGCCCTCTTTCCGCCGGGCGTTGCGACCCGGTGCGGAAATATCGCGAGCGAAGTTGCGCGTTTTTCCATCACAAGAGATTGCTATGTCGTCCTTGTGACCCGGGGACACCATTTCGATGCAGCGGCTCTTGAAGCGTGCATCCACGCGCCCGCCGCGTACATCGGCATGATCGGCAGCAAGCGGAAAGTGGCGCTGGTCCGCAGACGCTTCATCGAGTCCGGACTGGCCACAGCGGAGGAATTCGACCGGATCTTTGCCCCGATCGGCCTGGATATCGGCGCGGTCACCGTTCCCGAGATCGCAACGAGCATCGCGGCCGAGTTGATCGCCGTGCGCCGAAAAGGCCGGGCATGCGTTTCACCCGGAAGGAGGGAGTCGGCATGATCTGCGCAATCGTGCTCGCCGCGGGTGAGTCCCGGCGAATGGGAACGCAGAAACTCCTCCTTCCCTTCGGGGACGCGACCGTTGTCACGCACGTCGTCGAACAACTGTTGAGAAGCCTGGCAAACCAGATCTATGTGGTGGTTGGTCATCAGCGAGAACGGATCGTCGGGGAGTTGTCTGGCCTTCCTGTCTCTATCATCGAAAACGCCGACTACAAGGCGGGCATGCTGTCGTCCGTACGTTGCGGCCTGCGCGCGCTGCCGGAGGGCTGCGAGGCCGCCCTGATAGCGCTCGGCGACCAGCCTGCTCTCACGTCAACGCTGGTAAGCGAAATGGTTCAGGCCTTCGCCGGGACCGACAAGGGGATACTCGTTCCGACGCATCAGGGGAAGCGCGGGCACCCCCTGCTGTTCTCCACACAGTACCGAGACGAGATCCTGACGCGGTACGACGATGTGGGGCTTCGTGGACTCTTGCATGCGCATCCCGAGGACATACTCCAGTTCCATGTCCCAACTACCGCGGTCCTCTCGGATATGGATTATCCTGAAGACTATCGCAGAGAAACCGATCTGTTCGGAGCCGTTGCTCCAGAGATCAAGCCGACGCTGCGTCGCTTGCCGGAAATATGAGCCCTGGAATGATAGCGGAGGCGGGACCCAGCACAGTTCCGTTCTCGCGGCAAGAGGCCCCTATCGCGGGAAATGGGGTCGGCGACAATCAGACAAGCAAGGAGGGATGGACCGACATGAACGCCGGCAAATCGATACGGGCCAAAGCCATTGTGGCGGTGGGCGAGAAGCGCGTTGAGTTCCGCGACGTGGATATCGGCGTCGCCGGGGAATGGGACATACTGGTCGAGCTGGAATGCTCAGCCATCAGCGTGGGGACCGAATCCTATGTTCTCGCGCATCCGGAGAGGTTTCCCCGTTCGTATATTCCGGGCTATGCGCCGGTGGGGAGGGCGACCTGGGTTGGACGCGAGGCCGCGTCCCTGTTTTCAATCGGCGATCGTGTGGGCTATTTCACGCCGCGTCGACCCGAGCCATCGACCGGGGTGACGCAGAATTGCGGGGCGCACCAGAGCCCGGCCATTCTCACGGTGAACCCGGAAGAACGAGACGCGCTGGGCAGCAACTTGTATTG
>DATKZW010000130.1:0-3844 GCA_035527775.1 Sumerlaeia bacterium
TCTTCATCTGTATCGGGGCGAAGTGGGCGTCGAGGCACCCCGCCTCGAAAAGCCGGGTCATCAGGTCCCCGAGGAGTTCCGGATTCATGTCATCCACTTCCGTGACGATAAGAGCCAGTCGCTCAACCTGGAGCGAACCAGGCAAGCGCCCGGTGTCCCGCGGACGCGCACTCTCCGGGACTCGCGACGCCCCCTCTTTCCCCAAGATCCCGCGGGCCGCGCAGATCTTCTCGCTTGCTTCGCCGATGAGAACCCGCAAGAAATTGGCGTGCCCCGCGATCGAGCGTTTTCCCGCCCCGTAACCCACGCGCTCCACCGACAGAAGGGGCTGGGCGCCGAAACCGGAGACGACAGTCGTCAGGATGGCGGCGCCGGTGGGGGTCGTCATCTCCATCGCGTGCGGCCCCCCAACGGTAGGCGCACCCCGCAGCAGTTCGACGGTGGCGGGCGCGGGAACGGGGAGAATGCCGTGGGCGCAACGAGCCGAGCCGGAACCCAGCGTTAGCGGCGAGGCCTCGACGCGCTCGACGCCGAGCATTTCGAGCGCCAGCATGGCCCCGGCCACGTCGGCAATGGCGTCAAGGCAGCCGACTTCGTGAAAATGGATCTTCTCGGGCGAGATGTTGTGCACTTTCGCCTCGGCCTGGGCTAGTCGCCGGTAGGCGTCCGTGGCGCGCGTCTTCACGGCGGAGGGGAAGGCGGTTCTCCGAAGGATTCCCTCGATCTCGCCCAGATGGCGATGATGGTCCCGGGAGGCGTCGGTCCGGACGCAGACCCGCGTGGCGGAAACCCCGGCGCGCGTGACCTTGCGGCGCGAGAGACGTATGCCTTCCACTCCAAGCCCCTCTTCCAGTTCGCGTTTCAGGGCGGCGAACGGCGCGCCCGCGTCCACGAGAGCGCCGAGAATCATGTCTCCCGCCACGCCATAGGAGCAGTCGAAATAGGCGAGTCTCATCCTCTCGTTTCCCTCCCACGAAGACCTCTCGCGCCGCGAGCCGCGCGCAGGTTAACAACCCCCCGAACCCCTGTCAATCGCGATCTCCGGAACACGCCGCGCAAGACCGTCGCCGTATGCGATTTCGCAAGCGACGACCGATACACAGCATGCGTGGAACAGTCGCTCTCGGCCGCTGGCAGGTTCGGCCGCAAACAGCCTTCCCGGACGGTTCAGCCCAACGACGCAAACCTTCTTCCCCCTCCGGCCAGGGACTTCCCCGCGGGGCGGGCCGGCCCGGGCGCACGCGAGCCCCGTCCGGCGGCCAAGGAAGTGCGTGCATTCTCCGTGTCTCTTCTCAGAAAAGAGGGTTTCGCACTTGTCCGAGTTCGCACGGTGTTCTTGTAACGAGTTCGTTCTGTGTAAGATGTGCCGAACGAAGGTCGCACGGGAGAGAGAGGAAGTCGCGCATGGTTGCCCAACGAAGACAAGGGAGCGGGACCCGAGGGATGGGACCTCAAGGCCGGATTCTTTGGCTTGCGGCCGCGATGCTCTGTTTCGGAACGCTTTCCCGATGCGCGCCGGTTGTTCCCGTCCTTGCGAGGAAGGTCCTCGTCCGCCTCCCAGGGCGGAGATGCCGATTCCGACCGCTCCAGACGGTCGAACACAGCGAGACTTCAGCCGAGAGAAATCCGAAAGGGGCAAAAATGGGGACAGTCACCGTTTTCCGAAGGGCGACTTGCGCCGAATTCGGCGCGTCTTCCCCGCGTCGTCCGAGCCGAAAGTGTGGTCCGTCGCGCGCCCGAGCCGGTCGGAGGAGAAGGCTGTCTTCCTGTGCGGGCTCGACATGTTGGCCAACCAACCCCAGACCGCCTGACAGAGTCGCCCCGTGTCGCCGTCATAGGCGAACTGACAGCGGTTCCTGTAACCTCACTGGATCTTCGTCACGCAGCGGTCGATGTCATACCGATACGCACGATTCACCGTGCTCGGCGAGGCAGGCTTCGTGAGCCGCACGAGATCGTCGTACTTATGAGTCAGCGTCCCCGCGTCCCCCGAAATTCCGTTGTTCGACTTGGTCAGTTGCGCCACGCTCGCCGTCCCCGTCGCCGTGTTGTGAATGACAACCCACGCTCGAGATTGTCGGAGATGATGTCAGATTGATTCGAAATCTGTAAGTCTGACCCTGTCATTGGTGTCATTTGCGCCTTCCCGTTCTTCGGGTCTCAAGGCCACTCTGGCAAGTAAGAATGCACCTCGGGATGCCACTCAATGTCAAGTATCCTAGCCAAAGTGGCGCAGAGTTGATTATCCGCAGAAACGATGTTGGCAAAGCCTCCGCGTTCAAGAGCCAGCAATACCACGAGGGGGTATGACTCAAATACCTCACGTTCAGGGAATTCGTACACGTATCTTCGTCCATGAAAGAACACAGAGCAGTCTTGGGCGAAGTCGTGCGAGTATAGAATGGTAATGTCGTGCAGGAAGCCCAATCGAGCTGCGCGGATTAAACGAAGGAAGTCGTCCCAACGATTAAATCCCAAGAAGGTTCTAGTAGGATCCAGGACAAATAACTTCTTCTTGGCGCCCTTCTCCTCCACGCAGAAAGAATACATGTGAGCCCAAGGCGTCATTGATGCCTTGGTAATGCCCGAGTCTAGGCGCACGAGCAAGGCATCACACGAAAGCGTTTTCGCGATTCCATCAAGAATGCGGGAGAGATGATCCGTCTCTTCGGAGATGCGGAAGACTCCTTCACAAGATAGCGCGAAATAGGGACGCAGCTGATCCTTGTAAAGACGCACCGGCCGCAAAAAGCCTTTCAGTGCCTTCCTCTTCACCACCAGTTTCCTTTCCCTCCTATGTGCCATATCGGGTGGTGACCACTTGGGTTAGACCCCCAATGATAGTGGTAGTCAGGACAGCCTCTACCAGGGTGGGGATGGTCGTATTGCAAGTCCAAACACACGATCACCGACGCTAAGCAAATCATTCTCAAGAGTCCAGACATTCCATCGCTGATGCATTGCCGCACACAACCCCAATCTTTCTGACCCGTGTCATAGACCTGGCTATGCCACCGTCCGTTCTCGCAGACTTGCCTGGTGTCCCAGATATTCCCGCAAGCAGAGTCACACATGCCGAAAAGAACTGCTAACGCTGCGAGGCAGAAAGCAGAGATGGCGCAACCATATGGGCTAAATAGCCCAGTGGGATCGGCTGAATTAACAGGATTATCGTCACAGATCAGATAGGGCATTTCTTTGTTAGGTGTCAAAGGCCCCTGACTCACAAACCTCCCATCCCCCGCATCATACCACCGCGCATTGAAGTAGTACAGCCCGGTGTCCTCGTCGAGGTCCTTGCCGGTGAAGAGGATGTCGTCGGTGGGGGCGGCGGCGGCGCCCTCGTCGAAGGAGAACATGATGTTTCCGAAGGCGTCGTACTGGTAGCCGTATTGGATGTCGCCGCTGGAATCTGTCACGGCGACCACGTTACCGCGGTGGTCGTATTGGTAGTACTGCGAGGTCGTCTCGCCCGCCGACAAGCCGTCGTCGTTGGAGGAGGCGATGGCCGTCAGCCTCCCCGCGTTCGAATCGTCGTAGGAATACTGCCATCTCATGCGGTGCGTGTTCCCCGCGTCGTCCGAGCCGAAATAATGGTCCGTCGTGCACCCGAGCCGGTCGTGCGAAGCCGTGTGTTTCGACAGGCGGCTCGACGCGTCCGCCATATACCCCAGGACCCCCCGCGTCAAGGCGTTTGTGTCGGCGTCGTACGCGAAGGGTGCATCTCGCCGCCGCTCCCTTCGCCAAGTTCCAGCCGGTCAAGATCAGGCCGCCGCTGGGCTTGTCCCAGCGGAGCCATGACTGGCGGCTAAGAGGGCGCGACTTCTTTCCCCCCTCCGTTGCG
>DATKZW010000131.1:0-2344 GCA_035527775.1 Sumerlaeia bacterium
CCGGGAACCACGCCGCGAACGCCTCGTCGACGGGCGCGCCTGAGGCGTCGCGCATCAGGCCCCGAGTCAGGCGGCGCGGGGGTGGAGGGGCCGCTTCCCGGGGTTGGCCGTCGCTCTCTTGGGAGGCCGCGGCAGAGGACGGCCGGGCCCGGCCAACAGTCGAGGGCGGCCGTTGCACACTTGCGGGTTGGGCGTCGCGGACGTTGGCATCGTCCGGCGCATCGCCCGTGGCGGGGCTTGGGGCCCAGACCTTCGAGGCGGCCTGCCAGCATCCCGGCCCGTCCAGGCGCACAATGGCGATGGCGCAGGGGCCCATCCCCGTCGCGGGGGCCACGATCCAGTCCCGAGCTCCGGGAACGACGGGCGACGCCAGGGGGTCAGTTCTCATCGATTCGCAATTCCTCAACGTCCCCGGAATAGAGGGTTTCGAGTTCGCCCGTCTCGGTCCGCACGACGAGTCGCCCGTCCGACTCGAGCCCGACGGCTTGTCCGGTCAGAAAACGGTCGGTCAGACGGACGCGTACGATGCGCCCCAGCGTCGTGCAGCGCCGGCGCCACGCCGTCAAGAGATCGGCCCGAGGAAGCGCAAGAGATTTTTCCAGAGCGGCCAGGAGATCGGCCAGAAGGTTCAAACGGGAAACCGGCCTTCCGAGGGCCATGCGGACGGATGTTGCACACTTCTTGAGCTGCGGCGGAAAATCTTCCGGGCCCTGATTCACGTTCAGTCCGATCCCGGCAACAAAGGCGTTCGCGTCGTCCGGGCGCCTCGCGCGTTCGCACAGGATGCCGCACATCTTGCGTCCCGCGCCGTCGACCACGTCGTTGGGCCATTTGATCGCGCAGTCCGCCACGCCGAGATTCCGCGCCGCCACCGCCACCGCTACGGACGCCGCCAAAGTGATCAAGCCCGCGTCTTGCTCCTCCTTGGAATGGAGGACGAGCGAGAAGAGCAGCGACTTGCCCCGGCCGGCGCGCCAGACGCGCCCGCCCCGCCCGCGTCCCGCCCGTTGCCAATCCGCAACGACCAGTGCTCCGTGCGGCGCCGCTCCTCCTCCCGGCGGGGCGCCGGGCCCGCCCTCGATCAGCCGGCGAGCAAGGGCGTTTGTCGAATCGCAGGTTGCGAAAGCGTAAATGACTCGGCCGAGAGTCTCGGTCCTGAGAAGGGGTCGGAGAGAGTCCTCGGTAATGGGCTGCGACGAGAGGAGCGCGTCTCGCGATCCGTCCACGGTCGTTCCCGCCTTGCTGCCAGGCTCGAAATCACAAGCCGCAGTCGCCCGGGCGGCCGCGGCTGGACTCTTAGACCTCCCCGGTTCGCCCGGGTCACCCACGCCGGTCGTGCATGCCCAGGACTCGCCATCCCCCAGGCAAAAGGGCCGTGGCGAGGGCTATCTTGCCGAGGTCGCCCCAAATGAAAACGTACAAGCCCTGGGCCAAGGCTTGGCGCACCCCGAGAAAGGTCGCCAGCCAGGGGAGGCCACACGCGTAAATCATCACGTGGCCCAGGAACATGGCCACAAGGGCCGTCGCCATCCGCCGGTCCCAGCCCCGCTCCGCAAGGAAGCCGGTCAGCCAAGCCGCGGGCAAGAAACCGACCAGATACCCTCCCGTCGGACCCGCCATGTAGAAGAGCCCGCCCGCTCCGCCGGCAAACACCGGCAGTCCTGCGGCGCCCTCGGCCAGATAGGCGAGAACGGCGGCCGCGCCGCGCCGGCTTCCCAAAAGGGCGCCGACGAGGACGGCGGCCAAGGTCTGAGCGCTCACGGGAACCGGTCCGACCCGGAAGGCAACCTGGGCGCTAAGGGCGAGCAAGAGAGACCCGCCCAGGATCAGGGCGGAGTTGTAGGCGACCGCGTGCGTCCTTGCGCGGGGCTCAAAGAGGTCGGCCCAGGCGGCGTGTGTCATCTTTCTGCTCCTTGGATTTCATTGGGAAGAGGATGCCGTCTTCTTGGGAAGAGGAATCTGTCTTCCTCGAGTCGCTTCCGGAGGACTATCATCGATTCCATGGGAAAAGAGAAGTGAAAAAACCGCCTGGGGAAGCCGTCAATCTGTCTGCGGCGCGGACGAGCCCGGGGCGCTGTCCGAGTCAGGGGGAGTGAAACGGGGGACTTGATCCGGACCGACGTCCGCTGCGCCCAGACCGGGGCGCCCCCGTCATGTGCGGCCGCAAATCAGCTCCGTTTTCCCCTTCCTGCAAACACTCTCGCCTTGATCCTTCACCGACAGGCAGAGAGAAAAGGGCAGAAAACAATAGCTCCGCCGGAAGCTTTGTGCTAACTTGACTTAGCAGGAATCGAGAAAAGCACAGGGAGGCTTCCGGCGGTGACGCAATCACAACACAGAACGA
>DATKZW010000132.1:0-10224 GCA_035527775.1 Sumerlaeia bacterium
GTCGTTTCCTCGAGCACTCTCACGCCGACGTTGGTGCGAACGGCCTCTTGCAGGGTCTCCGTGGCGGCGGCGTCTGTCTCGTTCAGGACCCCCATCTCGCGCGCGAGTTCCCACACGCGGTTCATGACCGCCGGATCGCCCCGCCGACCGGGGCTCCCCTTGCCCAACTCGCCGAGGAGATCCCGCATTTCAGCGGCCATCGCGGTTTGGCGCTCCTCGATCTGCCGGCGAATCTCGCCTCGTTGCGCCAGAAGTTCCCGCAGACGACCCTCGTTCTCCGCGACCCGGGCGTCCAACTGCGGATCTGCAACGCCGACGACGAGACGCCGAGCATGCTCGGCGTTGCCTTCCGACTCGCCGTTGAACTCCCCGAGAAGCCGGGAAATGACCCGTTCGCCTTGTTCCTTCCGCGCTTCCGCGTCCTGCCGCAGAAGCTCCGTTCCTGCCGTGACCTTCTGGATCTGCTTCTCGACCTCCTCCGCCCGCGCTTTCAAAGCCGCGGCCCCGCGTGGACGGTACTTGGCGCTGACGAGCGCCAAGGCGCCCAGGATCAGCAGCAACGAGGCCAGGAAAACGACTGTCCGGAAAACCGCGCTTGCCCTCTTGTTCATGCTCAATACCCCAACTCTCCGGAACCTACGAACGGGCCTCTTCGGCCAGCCTTCCCTGTCCGCGCACGCCGTCCAGGAATAGCCCCACGATCTTGCCGGCCAGTTCGTCCCCCAATTCGTCCCCCAATCCTAGAGCCTGACGGGTCACATAAATGTTGACCAGTCCCCCGAATTGGATGACCGAGAAATCGCTGACGGCCGAGGGCGGGATCTCGCCCGCTTCCGCCCCTTCTCGCAACACCTGGAGAATCAGCGATCGATCCTTGTCGGCATACTTCCCAAAGTCAAACTTTGGCGTCTCCGATGTCATGCCGAAAAGCGCCCGGTAGAGGAACACGGCCAGAAGGGGCGACCGGGCCGCCCAGCGGAAGTGCAGGTTGATGATGGCCCGAAGCCTCTCGGCGGCGGAAGCGGGGCCGGCGGCAATTGCCTCAGCCTCCGAGTAGAAGGTCTCCAGCGTGCTGGTGACCAGGTGCACGTAGAGCCCGTCCTTGCTTCCGAAATAGTAGTAGAGGGTCGGTTTCGTTATTCCCGCCGCCTCGACGATCTCACGAACCGACGTGTCGGCGTACCCCTTGGCCGCGAAAAGACCGAGCGCGTTGCGTTCGATCCTGGTCTTCACGGGCGCATCGAGGCCATCAAGTTGCATCTCTTCCCTACCTTCGCGCGGACCCGGAATCGGCCCGTTGGCGGGGCCGGTGGGTGCCGGATCGGCGTTCCCGCTCTCGGCGGGGCCTTTAACTACCGGTAGGTATGCCAAACGCGGTCCGTTGTCAACCCTTTTTTTTGCTCTTTGGCCGACGACTGTTCCCTCGCTCCCGGTCCCCGCCCCTGACCCCCCAATCCCCCATCCCTAGTCCCCTGACTCCAAGCCGCAGCCCTCATTCCGCGCTTGCGTTCCGGCCGGGGAAGGTCTACATTCCGTTGTCCCGTTCGGGAGTGGCGGAGGTTGTTTTCCGCACCCGCGCTGGAGGTCTTTCCCGCGGAAGAACGGAAGGAGACCAAGGAAGATGAGCCAGGTAGTGGGCCACGTTCGCCAAGTCATCGGCCCGACGGTGGATTTCGAATTCCCCGCCGACCAGCTTCCCAACATCCTGAACGCCATCACCGTTGACGACGACGAGCGCGACATCCACCTCGTGTGCGAGGTGATGCAGCACCGGGGCAACAATCTGGTGCGCTCCGTGGCCATGTCGAGCACCGACGGGCTGGTGCGCGCAATGGAGGGGGTGGATACGGGCGGGCCGATCACTGTGCCGGTGGGCGAACAGGTGCTGGGCCACATTTTCAACCTCACGGGCGACATGCTGGACGGCCGCGGGGAATTGCCCCATCCGGAGCTTCGCTGGCCCATCCACCGCGAGTCGCCTTCGTGCGAGGACCAAGCCCCCTCCGACGAGGTTCTCGAGACGGGGATCAAGGTGGTCGATCTGCTGGCGCCTTACGCCAAGGGGGGCAAGATCGGCCTTTTCGGGGGCGCGGGGGTCGGCAAGACGGTCCTGATTATGGAACTGATCCACAACGTCGCCCAGCAGCACGGGGGCTACTCGGTTTTCGCCGGCGTCGGCGAGCGTACGCGCGAGGGCAACGATCTCTGGCTGGAGATGAACGCGAGCGGCGTGGTGAACGCCGAGGACCCCTCGAGATCGCGGGCGGCGCTGGTCTTCGGCCAGATGAATGAGCCGCCCGGGGCGCGCATGCGCATCGCGCTCTCAGGCTTGACCATGGCCGAGTACTTCCGGGACGAAATGGGCCAGGATGTGCTTCTCTTTATCGACAACATCTTCCGATTCACCCAGGCGGGCTCGGAAGTCTCCGCCCTTCTGGGTCGCATGCCCTCGGCCGTGGGATACCAGCCGACCCTGGCCACGGACATGGGGCTCTTGCAGGAGCGGATCACGTCCACGCGCCGGGGGTCCATCACCTCGGTCCAGGCCATCTACGTTCCGGCGGACGACTTGACGGACCCGGCACCCGCGACGACGTTCTCGCACCTGGACGCGACGACGGTTCTCTCGCGCCACATTTTCGAGCTGGGGCTCTACCCCGCGGTCGATCCGCTCGATTCGACCTCCCGACTGCTCGACCCCAACATCGTGGGAGAGGACCACTACAACACCGCCAAGGAGGCGCAGGAGGTGCTGCAGCGCCACAAGGACCTGCAGGACATCATCGCGATCCTGGGGATGGAGGAGTTGAGCGATGACGACAAGCTGCTCGTGCGGCGCGCGCGGCGCCTGCAGCGCTTCTTCTCCCAGCCCATGTACGTGGCCGAGGCCTTCACGAACCAGCCCGGCGTGTACGTGAAGATCGCGGACACGATCGAAGGCTGCCGCGCCATCATCGACGGGGAGTTCGACGACGCGCCGGAACAAGCGTTCTACATGGTGGGCCCCATCGGAGACGTGCGCGAGCGGGCGCGGCAACTGAAGGTCGGGACGGGATCTGCCGACCGCGCGGCATCCTAAATGGGAACGCGGTTTACGGTCCACGCCACGGGCAATCGCTTATGCCAACGTTCAGACTACACCTCATCTGTCCCGACCACGTCGAGTTCGAGGGGGACGCCGAGTCGGCGATTGTCCCCGGCGAATCGGGCTATATCGGCATTCTCGCCAATCATGCGCCCCTTCTCGCCACCCTTGGCGACGGCAAACTGACGGCGCGCACGCCTCGTGGGAGGACGATGTATTACAATGTCTCGGGCGGGGGCTGCCTCGAAGTCCAGCGAAACAACGTCGTCGTCCTCGCCGGCCGGATCGAGGCGCGCAGGGCGGTTTGACTCACAGACCGCGCCTAAGCAGATCCAAAGCCATCTCAAGAATCCCCTCAGGCCTGATCTCTTTCATGCACCGATTGTTGCGGCAGGGCGTGTCGCGGTGATTGAAAGCCGAGACGCAGGGGCTGCAACTCATGCCGAGGAACACAGTGCGGACGTTCTCGCCGAGGGGGCCGTAGAGCATGGGGCACTCCGGCCCGAACATCACGATGGTGGGAACGTTCGTGAGAGAGGCGAAGTGGGGCGGCCCGCTGTCGCTCGTGACGAAGAGGTGCGAGACGCTGACCAATTCGATGACCTCGGCGATGTCTTTGGTCTGCCCGATGAAATCGACGAGACGGGGCGAGGGGACCTTCTCGAAGATGGGACGGCAGTAATCGCGCGCCTCGGGCAGACCCATGATGAGGGCGATCGTGTCCTGAGTGCGTTCGAAGAGGCCGCGGGTGAAAGTTGCATAGCGCTCGGCCGGCCAGGCGCGGATCGGAAGCAGGTTTCCGGAGAAGGGGGAGAGGAGCACGATCCGGGTCCCCGAGGAGAGGCCGGGGTAGGCCCGCGCGATGCGGCGACGCATCGCGTCCGCCCTTTCCGGCGGCACGTGGCGTTTCGGCAACGTGAGGTCGAGGTCGACGCGGCCCCCGGGGCCGACGACTTCCTTGAGCGCGGGCTGTTCCACTCCTCCGGCGGGCCGCGCGGCAACGGCCCGGACCATGGCGGAGAAGTTCACGGCGATGTGCTTGTAGACGTTGTAGAAGACGGGATGGGTGAGCAGACCGCCGCGGTAGAGCCCCTCGGCGCGGTAGTTGTGGAATCCCGCCCGTCGTCGGGCGCCGCTCAGGTAGGCGAGGATGGCCGAGGCTCGAGAGAAGATCTCGTAGTCTAGGGTCGTGTCGATCGGCCGTTGGCGCGCTTTTCGGAAGAACTTCCAGCTGGAGGTGAGAAAAGCCCCGGGGGACGAATCGTCGAGTGTCCAGATATCTTCGTCATCGACGAGATCGAGCAGCTCGAGAAACTGGCGGTTGCGCTTGAATGCCAAGAAATGCACACGCGCCTCCGGCCATAGCTGTTTGAGATGTCGGATCGAGGGGTAGGCGAGCGCCAAGCTCCCCATTTCAGAAAGCTGGATCACGAGCACGTTACGAGGCGCTCGATCCGACGGCGTGCGCCGCAGAACCTTCTCGATGCAGGTCAACCCGAGACAGACGGGAATGCCGATCCAGCGGTCGATCTTGCGGAGGGTGTCTACTCTCATGGCATGATTGGCAGGGGATTGCACAGCCGTCCCTGGCGGTGACGAGTAATCTGTTCGCGCTTGCGCCCCAATGTCAACGAAACAGACTCAGCGCCGCCCCCAACGCGCGATCTTCCGGAGAACGGCGTCCGCCTCCTCTTGGTTCGAGATCCCCCCGACGCAGAGACACGCCCCCTCGGGGCGAAGGTGCGTGAAGAACTCGTCCAGGTCCTTCGCCGGAAGCCAGACCTGAAACGCTCTTCGCCGCGCCTGGATCCGCTGATACACGCGAATCCAATCGTGCCAGTCGTCGTGGCCCGCTCCCGGGACCCATTGGATGGCGTACATTTTGGGAACGTCCATGAGGCGGTCGAGAAAGCGCAGAGCGCCGGGGCCGTCGAGGTGGTAAATGTTGCGGTCCATGTGGGCGCACTCGCGTTCGATTCCGGGCAGAAACACGTCCTCGAAGGTTTTGTCCGAGATCATGCAGGAAAAATCGTTTGAAGGGACATGGTATTTCCCGTCGCACGTGAGGTTCAGCCATGTCGTACTCGGCATGCCGGCGGCGGAGAGCTTTTCGTAGTACCGGTCGTAGAGGGCGAGAAAATCGTCGGTGATGCGCTCGCAGAGCGCCCGGACCTCGTCGGGGCGCTCGAGGACGTCGAGGCACAGCGCCTGCGGGTCGCGAAAGGCGGCGATGGCGTCTCCGCCCACATGGAGATCGGTATAGCCGACGATGAATCTCCCGTCGGCCCGCTCGAGATAGGCGTCGGTCATCTCCATGATTTTGCGGTAGTACACGTTGTTGGCGTCGAGCCGCAGACGGGCGACGGCCTCGGAGTCCCAGTCCTCGAGAATGGGAACGCTCCAGGAAGTCCCCTCACTGAACTCCAGGTCGCATCCGTAGAAAGCCGAAAAAACCTCCGGCCCCAGATTGGGATGCTGAATTGGCAACGCGTCGGCGTAGTAGATGGTGTTGGCCGCGGCGGCGAAGGCGCAGTCCGCGTTGAAGTCCGTGTCGAACCAGCGCTCGCGGAGCGTTGCGTGCCGCTTTGCCGGAAAGGGCACGCGCTCGTTTTCCGGTTTGGAGAACGCGATCAGCGTCAAGGCGCGATCGATCACCTCACAGTCCCACCACGCCTCGATGCGCTTTCTGGCTTCTTCATAGTCCGGCTTGAACTCGAACATTTACCTCGCGTTCCTCTCTGCCCTCGAAGAGTTTACTCGTGAGATCAGGGCGTGGCCATGATTCACGGGTCTTGGATTTCGGATGTCGGATTCCGGTATTGTTTCGGATCTCGAAACTCGAGTTTCGCATTTCCTCCCCAGGAGCGCCTCAGAACTGGTCTAACAAGCCCCCCCGCTTCGCCAGTGCAACGGCGCCGAGGACGCCCGCGCGATCCCCGAGGGCCGAGGGCTCGATCCGGATGTCGTCCGTGGAGAAGATGCCGACTTTCTTCCGAAGGGTTTTGCGGATGGCGTTGAACAACATGTCGCCAAGCCCCGCGACCCCGCCCCCGATGACGACCAGTTCGGGATGAATGGCCACCACGAGATCCGTGACGGCAAGACCCAGGAAATGCCCCATCCGCTCGATCGCCATCAGAACGCGCTGGTCGCCTGCTCGGGCGGCCTCGCCCATCGTCTCGGCCGTCACGCCCGCCGGGTTTCCCTCGACGATGTCGAAGAGCTTCGGCGCCAGACCCGAAAGAAGGAGTCGCACGCCTTCGCCGCACAGAGCCGGGCCGCTCGCCACGGTCTCCAAGCAACCCTGGCCGCCGCACCCGCACGGCAGCCCGCCGTAGGGCTGCACGACGATGTGCCCCAGCTCGCCCGCCGACCCCAGCTTGCCCAGACGCAGACGGCCGTCGATCACGACCCCGCCCCCGACGCCGGTTCCCAAGGCCATGAAGATCAGCGTCGGCGCCGACTTGCCGCAGCCGAAGTCGAGCTCGCCAAGCGTGGCGGTGCGGACGTCGTTCAGAAGATAGACCGGCCAATCGAGCAGCTTCTCGAGCTTGTCGCGCACCGGGACGTTCTGCCAGTGAGTCGGGAAATTCGGCATGTAGAGCGTGACGCCGTTGGGTATGTCGAGCGTCCCTGGCAGACCGATGCCCATCGACTCGACCTCCACTCCGGCTTTCTCCCCCGTCAGGCGGGCCAACGCGGCGATGCGCGCAATCACGCTGTCCGGCCCTTCCTGGCTCTCTGTCGGCGCCCGTTCTTCCGCCGCGATCCGTCCGTCCCCGCCGGCCACCGCCGCCTTGATCCGAGTGCCGCCCAAGTCCACGCCAAGGTAGTGTGTCTCAGACATAGAAGGACATCTTCGCCTTTCGATCGCGATGTGCGAGCCCCCGTCTTGGCAAGCTTCCCCCCGCCGCGTCGCCGTCCGATGTGCCTCCGTGGTGGAAAAGAGCGGGGGCGCCTCTCACGGCTTCCATTCCTCTCTTGGGATCTCAGCGTGAACCAGGATACTGCGCACTGTGCCGACCGGCAACTGCCGGCCCAGGTGTTCGGGAACGATGACTTGCAGACTGAGCTCGCGGCGCCGCCACTTGCGGTGGCTTCCTTTCTGCGAGATGAGCTCGAAGCCGTGGCGGCTCAGAATGGCTTCGATCTCACGGGCCGTTAGGCGCGGCGCGCGCGAAGCCATCAGACGGTTACCTCACGCGTCACCGCGCCCGGCGCGAGGGCCAGAGGAGAGGGCTCAAGGTAGAGCTCGATTGCCTCGCGGATGTTCTGCAAGGCTTCTCCTTCCGTTTGCCCCGCCGACGCGCAGCCGGGCAGCTCCGGACACCAAACAGCCCAGTCACCGGTATCAGTGTCTTTTTCCAGAACGACGCGCCACTTCATTGCTCTTCTCCCTCGCCGTCTTCCGCGACTCCAACCATCAACCAGGAGGCCGCGCCGCGGCCCACATCGCCTCATTCTGATTCACGGGTCCACCGCGAGCAACAGGTTTCTTTCCGGCAGGTTTCTTTCGGGCGTTTCTCTCCCGGCGGAGGCGTCGGGAGCGATGGCGCAGGCCGTCACCCCAATCCCTCAAGTCTCTCCCGCAGAACGGCGCACTGGCTTTCCGTTTCGTTCAACCGCTCGCGTTCGGCGTTGACGACGTTTTCCGGCGCTTTCTCGACGAAGGAGGGAATGGCGAGTTTCTTCTTCGTTCGTTCGAGCAACGACTCGAGACGCTCGAGTTCCTTCGTCAGCCGGGCGCGCTCGGCCTCGACGAGCGAAGCGGGCAGGCCGACGCTGATCGTCACGGGGCCGACCATGGCCGTCGAGGCGAAGCCGCCGGCGTCTCCTTCCGGACTCTCGGCCTCCGCCTTCTCAAACACAAGCGATCCGGTGCGGGCGAGGGCCTCGAAGTGGCGGCGCTGCGATTCGAGAAAATCGAGCTCTCCCCGATCGGCGCTCGTCGCCCGGACGTCCACGGTCTCTGAGGGGGGGACGCCCATCTCGCTGCGGATCCGCCGCACGGCGCCGATTGCCTCCATGAGGCGCTCCATCTTGCCCTCGGCCTCGGGGTCCTCGGGAAAGCGATCGGCCGACGGCCACGGCGCGATCATCACGGACTCGCACGACAGCGCATCGCCAAGCCCCAAGGCCTCCTTCGCGCCAAGACCGTCTCCGTATCGCTCGCGCACGGCCTGCCAGACCTCCTCGGTGACGAAGGGGGCGACGGGGTGCATGATTCGGCAGAGACCTTCGAGCACTGTGACCAGCACGACCTGGGCGTTGCGACGGCTTCGGGCCGCCGCCTGCGCCTCCGGCTTGTCTTTCGAGTAGAGCCGCCCTTTGACGAGTTCCAGGTACCAATCACAATACTCGCCCCACACGAAGTGATAGAGGCGGTGGATGTACTGGTCGAACTCGTATTCGTTGAGCGCCGCGTCGATTTTCCGCGTGACGCGGCCAAAGGCGCTGAGAATCCATCGGTCTTCGAGCTCCAGCGCTTGGGGATCGCGACCTCTGCGCAGATCTTCGGCGGCAAGATCCTCGGTGTTCATAAGCACGAACCGCGCCGAGTTCCAGAACTTGTTCGTGAAGCTCCGGCGCCCGGCGAAACGCTCCTCGCTCAGGTACAGGTTCGAGCCCTTGATTGTGGTCGCGCAGAGCGTCATGCGCACGGCGTCGGTTCCGTACTTCTCGATCATTTCGAGGGGATCGATGATGTTGCCGAGGGACTTCGACATCTTCTTCTTCGTCTCTTCGTCGAACACCATGGGGTGAATGTAGATGTCGCGGAACGGCGCGTCGCCCATGAACTTCAGCCCCATGACGATCATGCGCGCCACCCAGAAGAAGATGATCTCGTGGGCCGTCACGAGGACGGACGTTGGGTAGTAGCGTTCGAGGTCGGGCGTCTTGTCCGGCCATCCCATCGTCGAAAAGGGCCACAGGGCGGATGAGAACCAGGTGTCGAGGATGTCCTCGTCCTGCTTGACGTTCGTCGAGCCGCACTTCTCGCATTTCTCGGCGGTTTCCTCTTCGCTGACGGTCAGAGCGCCGCAATCGCCGCAATGCCAGACCGGAATCTGGTGTCCCCACCAGAGCTGACGCGAGATGGGCCAGTCGCGCACGTTGCGCAGCCAGTGGAAGTACGTGTTCTCCCAAGACTTGGGCACGAAGCGGACGCGCCCGTCCTCGACGGCGGCGATCGCTTCGACTACGAGCGGCTTCATGGACACGAACCACTGCTCGCTGATGTACGGCTCGACGATGGCGCCGCTGCGGTAGGAGTGCCCTACCTGGTGGACGTGGTCCTCGATCCTTTCGATCAGTCCCTGCGCCTCGAGGTCGGCCACGACGCGCTCGCGCGCCTCGAAACGATCGAGTCCCGCGTAGGGACCGCCGTTCTCGTTAACGCTGCCGTCGGGATTCAGGATGTTGATGAATTCGAGGTCGTGGCGCTTGCCCATCTCGTAGTCGTTGGGATCGTGCGCGGGCGTCACCTTCACCATTCCCGTCCCGAACTCGCGGTCAACCAAGTCGTCCTGGATGAAGGGAATCTTGCGGTTCATCAGGGGGAGAATGCAGAACTTGCCCCGTAGCGGCGCATAGCGCTCATCGAGCGGGTTGAAGGCGACGGCCGTGTCGCCCAGCATCGTCTCGGGGCGCGTCGTCGCCACAACGATGTAGTTCCGGCCGCCCGCCCGATCGCGAGGATCGGCGAGCGGATAGCGAATGTGCCAAAGGCGGCCCTTGACTTCCTCGTGCTCGACCTCCTCGTCGGAGAGGACCGTCTGGTCCTGGGGGCACCAGTTCACGAGGTACGTGCCGCGATAGATGAGCCCTTCGTCGTAGAGGCGTTTGAAGACGGCGCGCACCGCGCGGGAAAGCCCCGGGTCCATCGTGAACCGCGTGCGCGTCCAGTCGCACGAACAGCCCAGCTTGCGCAGCTGCTCGATGATGATGCCTCCGTACTCCTCGCGCCACTGCCAAGCGCGCTTGATGAAGGCCTCCCGCCCCATCTCGCGACGGTCGACGCCCTCGGCGCGCAGCTCCTTCTCGATCACGTTGTGCGTGGCGATGCTGGCGTGGTCCGTCCCCGGCAGCCAGAGCGTGTTGCAGCCCGCCATTCGCTTCCAGCGCGTCAGAACGTCCTG
>DATKZW010000133.1:0-3339 GCA_035527775.1 Sumerlaeia bacterium
AAGCGTAGCGGCGTATTGCATGGCGGCGAAGGCCTTCTCTTCTTTCACCACGAATTCACGGACCCCGTCCGCGGGATCGATCTTGCAGGCGACCTCGCCCGTGGGGCCGCAGTAGATGGCGTCGTGACGGCTTGGATCGACGGGCCGCATGCGCTCGCCGCCGGTGTGAGTGAAGCAGTCGCGGGTGTCGGTCAAGGGCGAGATTTCGCGATCGTCCCAAAGAGCCGCCTTGTCGCGGCCGTTGTCGTAGCCGCGGTCTGAAATGTAAAATAGAAAATAGGGACAGTCACCAATTTCCGGCCTCCTTTCTCGACTGCGACGGGGACACATGCGCCTTGACGCGAGCGGTGTTTATTTCGAAACGGCGACAGTCGCCCCTTTCCTTTCACATTTTAGCGCGCCATCTTCCGGAAGAGAAGGGTAACGACGAGACAAACGCCTTGACGCAGGGGCGTGCTGGGGCATATGGTGGATGCGTCGAGCCGCCTGCCGAAGCACGCGCTCTCCTACGACCGGCTCGGGCGCGCGACGGCGCGCTATTTCGAGTCGGACGACTCGGGGAACACGCAGCGCATGCGGTGCAAGTCGCTCCGCGTGCCAAGACGATCGCAGGCAAGCCGGAGGGCCCGACGGCAGGAAATGGCGACTGTCCCGATGTTCCGACTGAAAATGGTGACTGTCCCCATTCTCCATTCTCCCATTCTGTCCCCATTCTCGCATTTTCGCCGTCCGGTTCTGCGGAAAGGGCTGGAAAATTTGCCGACCCTTGCTCCCCGAAAAAGCCAGGAGAACCAATGGCCCCCACTCCATCCTGGGCGGCGCCCTCGTCCATATCACCGCCCCCCGATCCACCTCCGCCCCCGACCGGGGCGCAACGATGGTCGGGCGGCGAGCAACTCGCCAGGGCGTTCTGTCCTGGCTGGCGAAAGGCTAACATCGCCCGCGCGGAGCGCCGGCTCGAGGCTTACCGCGCCGGATTCGGCGACGGAAATGTGGGCAAAAGCGTGCGCAGAACGGAAGAGGCGGACGCTCCGTCCGCCTCATAAGTCAAGCATTTTCAGTGGTATCCCCAACGGGATTCGAACCCGTGTTGCCGGCGTGAAAAGCCGGTGTCCTAGGCCAGACTAGACGATGGGGACCCGATAACCCAGGGCTGGGAGGAGATCGCCCCCCAACCAGTGGAACGGGAGATCCCGCGGGGAGACGAGCCCGGTCGCCCCCCCTCCCCTGCGCCGGCCCTGGCGGACTCTTTCCGGCCCGCGCACCCGCAGGCGACCGTCTCGGCGCTTGCCCTTCGGGGGCGGGACCGGATCTCATACCGGAACCGCATCTTCCGTTCAACAAAAAAAGGCCTCAAGACGACATCGGCGTCTGGCCGCGAGCGAGCGCCGAGCGGGGCAGCGGCGGGCCGGCAACCTTGGATTCGCGTTTCATCCCGAGGATGCCGCGCCTCCGAGCGGAGCTTGAAATGGCTTGACAGCGCTGCGCAACGCCCGAATAATGCCCCTCGAATGGAGTTGAGCGGAAAGCCTTCTCCGGAGCAGATGCCCAGAGATAAAGAAGCGGGACGTTCCTAAAGACGCCAGCGGGGCGAGTCACGTGTTCGATGCCCTTGCCATGACCGCGACGCATCCGCCTCGGGACCTCAAAGATGCAGGCAGTCAGCGCCGAAGTCGAGATCCTCAACCTGATGGGCATTCATCTGCGCCCGGCTTCCGCGCTCGTGCAGCTGTGCAACCGCTATACCGACTGTGAGGTGGCGTTGACGAAAGACGGCCAGACCGTCAACGGCAACAGCATCATGAGCGTCATCATGCTGGCTGCCGAGCAGGGAAGCCTCGTGAGGATCGACGTTACGGGCGAGCAGTGCGAGGAGCTCCTGGCGGAGGTCCGGGCTCTCATTGAGAGTCGGTTTGGCGAGGAATAGAGCCCCCGGAATCCCCTTCTTGGCTCTCCCGCACGATTCGAGGCCCGCCAGCCATGCCGGTCTCGAGGGCGGACGCGTGTTCGGGGCGTTCCGCAAGTAGAAGGACTTGACGCGAAGCCGTTGGGCCCCACGGTGCGCTGACGCTTATGAAGAAGACTCCTCCCCACGTTCTTCATGGAATTCCGGCGTCGCCCGGCGCCAACCACGGCCCGGCTTTCATCCATGACCCGAAGCGGGCGCCGGCCGAGCGAAGGTCCATTCCGCCAGGGGAGATCGAGGGGGAGATCGACCGCTTCAACAAGGCGGTGGAGGAGGCGCGCGCTCAGCTGCGCGAGACCCGCAACATGGTGAGCGCGAAGATCGACCAGGCCCACGCCGCGATCTTCGACGCTCAGGAAGTCCTCCTTGACGATCCCCTCCTGACCGACGCCTGCCGCCGGGAGATCCGCGCGCAGAAACTGAACGCCGAGTACATTCTCGAGCAGACGGTTGAAGAGATTCGCCGGCTTTTCGCGCAGATCGACGTCAAGCACTTCTCGGTGCAGAATTTGGACGTTCTCGACGTGGCGGCCCGCATCCGCGAGAGTCTGTCGCCCAAGCCGCGCTCGCGCCTGGAGAGGATCGCCCGCAACTCCATCATCGTCGCCCACGACCTGCGTCCCTCCGACACCGCCCACCTCAACCGCCGCCACGTCATGGGCATCATAACCGAAGCCGGCGGGCCGACGTCCCATTTCGCCATTCTCGCCAAGGCGCTGAACATCCCGGCCGTTGTCGGCGTGGAAGACATTCTGAGGCACGTTCGGCCCGGAGACGACGTCATTGTTGACGGCTTCAGCGGCGCCGTGACCGTCCACCCTTCGCCGGGGAACCTCGAGCGCGTGCGTCAGCGCCGGTTGCGCATGAAGGCCGACGAGGAGTCCTTGCAGAAGCTCCGAGACCTGCCGTGCGAGACGCAGGACGGCTACCGGATCGACCTGGCCGCCAATCTCGAACTCCCCTCCGAGGTCGAGGCGATCAGACAAAGCGGCGCTCAAGGCATTGGGCTCTTCCGCTCGGAGTTTTTCTATATCGACCGCGGCTACATCCCGCCTGAAGAGGAGCAGTTCCAGGCCTACAGGGAAGTCCTGGAGAAGATGGCCCCCATGCCCGTGATCTGTCGAACCCTGGATCTGGGGGGCGACAAATTCGTCTCGCAGCAGGGGGTCGTGACGGGCGACATGAACCCCTTCCTCGGTCTGCGCGCCATCCGCCTGTGCTTGGCGAATCCCGATATGTTTCGCAGCCAGCTGCGCGCCATTCTTCGAGCCTCGGCCTTCGGCAACGCTAAGATCATGTTTCCCTTCATCACGGACGTCTCCGAAGTCCGTCGCGCCATGGTCCTTCTCGACCAGACTCGCGACGACCTCCGG
>DATKZW010000134.1:0-6546 GCA_035527775.1 Sumerlaeia bacterium
TTGTTTCATCATAGGACGGAAGGGAGGGAAACCAAACATGTTTGGAACTCCGAAGGCGTTAGCGTGTCTGTTTGCGATCGCCTGCTTGCTCGTCACCCTAGGCAATCCGACGGCCCGCGCGGACTCAACGAACGTCGTGAAGGGGAACCTTGGGATCGTGACGAGCTCGCCGGGCGAGCTCAACAGCAGCGCGGACGATCTGGTCATCGGCGCGGGAGACGAGACCACGGACCACGGGCTGACGATCTACACGCATGATAACAAGACAGGGAGCATCTTCTTTGCTGACGGTATCAGCGGCTCGGCCGAGTACGCGGGCTACATCCAGTATTACCACAACGGCAACTACATGGTGTTTGGCACGGATGGGGACGACGACAACCCCCGGATGAGAATCTCGTCCGACGGCAAGGTGGGGATCGGGAACACCGCTCCTGACCAGCTCTTGTGCGTCGGCATGGACGACGGCACGGACGACGTGGTGAAAATCGGCGCCGCAACAATCACATGGGATGAATCGCCCGGCGAGCTGGACCTCAGCGGCAATGTGACGGTGGATGGCGAGCTGAAGATTGGGGAAAAGATAACCTTTGGCCCTTACCCCTACTCTTACATGACCATCACGTTCAAGCCGGGCCAGGAGCCCGATCCCCCGGCAAATCTCGTTTACGAAGACGTCTCAGGCGATTTCCAATTCACCTACGACGTCCAGGCGCCATCGTTCATCGAGGGCCCCTGCTCCCGCGACCTCAAAACGTCCATCAGCGAGATCTCTACTGCCCAGGCGTGGTCGGACCTCGACGTTTTGACGCCCGTGTCCTACGTCTTCAAGCAGGACGTGGCGCCGGACGGCTCCGTGCCGCCGGACCAGCACTACAGGGGGTTCATCGCCGAGGACCTTCCCAAGTCGCTCAAACTGACGCGCCCCGTCGTGCGCCTGAGCCATATCATCTCGTGCAACACGGCGGCGCTCAAAGAGGCCAAGGCCATCATCCTCGATCAGGAGGCGCGGATCGAGGCGCTCGAGGCCGAAATCGCCGCCATGAGCGCCGCCCAAGCCGGGATGGCCTTTGTGATCCGTGCCGTCCAGGCCAAGCAGAAAGAGGCCGAGGAAGAGCCCGGCCCCGCGACTTCGACGCCGTGAGGGAACGGAGTCTGGTCGCGGTCGCGCATTGAGCGGGCATGCGCCGGCAGGACTCGCGGCGGGACGCGGCGGCCAGGTTCGAGCAGCCGGTCTATTCATGGCGGTGGTGCCACTGCGCCTAGTCGCTTATACTGGTGAAAGGAGTTGGCGCCATGGGATCGAAAACCATCAGAACCGTTGGTGCTCTGGTCGCCGCCGTCTGCCTTGCGGCATCCTTAGGTTCGGCTCAGGAGGATGCCGCGAGTGAGCGGGCGCAGCCGCAGGGACAGCAGGAGGCGGGCCCCAAACACTTCTACTACTGCTTCGAGGAAAAGATCCCCCTCGAGCTCTCCACCGAGAGGATCGGTGTTCGTTTCGAGCCTGCCGTGTCCATGGAGACGAAGGAATCCGTCCTTGCCGCCGACACCGCGCTGGAGTCGATAGACGGCGCCGAATTGCCCTCGGGATTGCAGATGATTCGGCTGAGGGCCGGCCTCACAGAAGAAGACGTACTGGCGGCAGAAGATCGCCTTTGGGACCAGAACGCCGTTCGGTACGCCTGCCCGGTCTTCAAGTACAGGGAAGCGGAGCTGGCTCCAGGGGAGCAGTTTCGCGTGAAATTCGAGCCCGGCGTCTCCCAAGAAGAAATCGACGAGATAAACGCGTTACACGGCGTAACAGTAATCCGCAAACACGTTTCGCGACTCCGCAGGCGGGGCACGATCTACACGATGCAGGTCGTTGATCCACGAGCCCGGAACGGGATGGAGATGGCCAACCTGTACCAGGAAGACGCCCGGGTCTACTTTGCCGTTCCTTCGTGGCTTACTTCGACGGTCCAACTCTGCGCGACGCCGGACGATACGTATTTCTCCGACCAGTGGCAACTTCACAACGGCAGCAATCCGGATATCAACGCACCGGCGGCATGGGACGCCGAGACCGGCTCGTCTTCTATAGTGATAGCGGTCGTGGACACAGGGGTGTACGCCACCAACCTGTTCCAGCCCACCTGTACTCCCCACGAGGACCTGAATGTTTGGGGCAACGCTGCGGAGATTGCCGGGACCGAAGACTACGACGACGACGAAAACGGCTATGAAGACGATTTCCACGGGTGGAATTTCGTATATCCATTGCGACCGGCCCCCCTAGGGAACAATCCGGTAGACGACCAGTACAGCGGGCATGGCACGTCTGTTGCGGGGATAGCGGGCGCAATAGCTGACAACAGCACCGGGGTGGCGGGCGTCGTTTGGGGTGCAACCATCATGCCCGTGAAGATTCTTCAGTGCACTGGTACCCCGCCAGGCCTGAGTTGGTGGGGGAGCTCTGACGGCGCGGCGAACGGCATCGAGTATGCGGTTGACAATGGCGCGCACGTGGTAAACTGCAGCTGGAAGCTCACCTCTCCCGATCCCGATGTCACAATCGCTATCGAGTCCGCAGAGGAAGGTAGGGACGGGAAAGGCTCGGTCGTCGTCTTTGCCGCCGGGAATGATTCCCTGAGTACCGTGGCTATCCCGGCCAACCATGGGGCGGTGATTGGCGTCGGCGCCACGGACGATCAGGACGAGCTATTCTACTACAGCAATTGCGGACCCGAGATGGACGTAGTTGCCCCCAGTGGAACCGGAGTGGGCCAAGAGTCCACTGTGACGCTCTACACTACGGACTACCCCGGCTTCGGGGGCGGCAACCGGTACCGGATCAATGATGAAGGTCCCTTCTACTACACCCCGGAGGACGAGAATTACCGGGCCTATTTCAGCGGCACATCCGGAGCCGCTCCCTTCGTGTCCGGCTTGGCCGGCTTGTTGATCGCATACAACTCGAACCTGACGGACGACCAGATCCAGGTCATTATTCAGGCGTCGGCGAAGGACCTCGGGGATGCGGGACGAGACAACACGTTCGGCTTCGGCCGGATCGACGCCGACGCCGCTCTCGATTTTGCCGCCTCGCCGCCTCACGTGATGACGCTCAAGGACGCAAACGGCGCGGAGGCCATGCACATCGACGCCGTCGGCGATGTTGACATAGACGGGAATCTGGTGCAGAATGCAACCAGTCAACAGCTGACGGAGTCGTCAAGCGATCTCTGGCTTTTCAAGGACGGTGCGAATGTCGTAGCCCGTGTCGACTCCGGCCGAAACCTGTACTTGAAAGGGACGCTGTCGCAGAGGGAGCACACGCTGACGCCGACGAGCGCCAGTTACATCTGGGAATACGACAGCGGCGACGTGGGGGACGTCGTCGGCTTCATCGACGAGAACGGCAACCTGAAGCTGCGCGGCACGGCGACGAGCGGATCGTGATTCCCGGCGCCGGACGGACGGCGCTTCAGGGCGCTTCCTCTCGAGGAACGCGAAGGGAAAGGAGGTCGCGACATGTCTATGTTCGGGCATCGCAGGCGCAAGGGAGCGCGCGGGAGGCGGGTCGGAAGTGGCACGGCCATCTTGGCCGCGGACCACGGGCTGGAAACCCGCGCCAATTCCGGCGGAACGAGGAGGGGCGGCGGGCGCCTGCGTTGGCTGGTGGCGCTCGCGCTTTCGGCCGCGATTCTGGCTTCCCCGGACGCCCGCGCCGCCGTGGGCGTTTGGGAGCCGACGGGGCTGCTGGGCGTTTGGATCGAGGACTTGGTCGTGACCTCCTCGGGAGACGTGTGGGCGCTTGGCGTGCCCGCGCCGCCGGGCTGGTCGGGCGGGCACCCCGATGAGTGGTTCTCCGTCGCGCCGCAAATCCTCTGGCGCTCGACCGACGGCGGAAGAACGTGGGCGGTCATGGCGACCGACACTCAAACGGCGGAACGGGGGAAAGCGCCCGTACTGGCGGTGGATGACGGCGACTATGTCTGGCTGGGAACCGATCTTCTATATCGCTGGTCTCCCGACGGCGAGGGTCCCACGACCTACAGTCTCAAGGCGCGAAGCACATACTCGCCGAAGCTCCTTCTTGACGGGAACCTGTATGTGATCGCATGGGGCGCTTTGTTCCGCACGCGGGACCATGGCGGGAGTTGGGAGGAATTTTTCCCAAACGTGTCGCTCTGGGACGTGGCCATGGACCGGCAGGGTTTTTTTTACGGCGTCGGCAGCGGGGGGGGGATCTATCGCGCGAGCGGCGTGGACCAGAGCTGGGAGAACGTCAGGATCCTGGCCTTCCCTGTCTTCGCTCGTGTCGCCGTCTCCGCCTCGGACACGGTGTTCGTGACGGTTGTTAGGGTTATGGTTCTCGGCGGGTCGGTCCTGCGCTCCACCGATAGAGGCGCGAGTTGGACGACGTGGACGCAGCCCGACCAGGTCACTGACTTCCACATGGAACCGGATCAGGACGTCATCTACATCGGCCGGCTCTGCGAGGGGGGCGTGAACCGCTCTCTGGACGACGGCCGGACGTGGTCGCCGGTGGGCGAGGGGCTGCCGGAGGGGCTGCCGGGAGCGGAGGCGCCGGGCATCGTGGCCATCGCTTCGGACAGGAACGGGGCGCTGTACGCGGGCAACACCGTTATGTGGCCGCTTTGGGAGGGCGGCGTGTATCGCATGGAACTCCCGGAGAACCCCTTTGGATGGGAGGCGTTGGGTCTGGCAGGGCGCCGGGTGAGCGATCTCGAGCAGTCCGGCGGCATCCTCTACGCGGCTACGGACGGCGGCGTCTTTCGCGGGGAGGTCTCGTCCACGACGGGCACGCTGTGGGCGCCGCTCGGCCTCGAGGGCGAGAACGTAAGCGCGCTTCTTGTCAATCCTTCTTCGCCAAACGTTATGTACGCCGGGATCACCCCCGCCGATGGAGCAACCTCCCCGACCGATGTCGCGACCCTCTATAGATCCACCGACGGCGGCGCAAGCTGGTCGGTGTCCGATGCGGGCACGCACGGGCACCCCGTGCATTTCATCGAGGGATGCGGCGACGCCGCGTCGATTCTTTACGCCGCGGGCGGGCTCGGCGTCTTGCGCTCGGACGACGCCGGCGCGAGCTGGAGCGTGGTTCTGGCGAAGGACGAAGAGACGATCTCGGTGATCCATGTTCTCGCTCTGCACCCGGCCGACGGGGAGGCGGTTTACGCGGGAGGCTCCAGAGGGGCTTCGGATCCGGCCCTGTGGAGATCCCGAAACGGCGGCGCGAATTGGACGGATCTGTCCGACGCCTTCGAAGGCGGCGTCCAGGCCATCGGCTTCGACCCGCGAAGCACGGGAACTCTCTACGTCGCTACGGAATCTCGCAGCTACAGGAGTGCGGACGCCGGGGAGACGTTCGCGCCGCTGACGACGCCGTGCCCGGCTTACGCCAGGGCGATACTCATCGATCCCAGGAACAGCGATCACGTCTACGCGTCGGGGTTGCGGGGGGGATTCTTCGAAAGCTGGGACGGCGGGGAGAGCTGGTGGGAGTTCCCGAAGCCGGACGGGCGGGGCGGGGTTCTGTCGATGAAGGTCGATAAGGCCCACTCAAGCATTCTCTATGTCGGAACGGGGGAGAGAGGCGTTTTCCGTTGCGCAGATGCGCGCCTGGCTGGCCCCACGCCGATCCCAACACCGGCACAGACGCCCACTCCGATTCCGAGCTGGACTCCGACCCCGGGGACACCTCGCACATCCACCCCGACCCCGTCGGCCGCCGCGACCTCCACCCCCTTTGCGACGGGCACGCCGACTCCGGGCGACCGGGCAATTGAGGAACTGATCCGATCGTTCTACCAACTGGCGCTCGGCCGAAATCCCGAGCCGGGGGCCGTCGACGCCTGGCACACGTACTTCGATTACGCGCTCTCCTTCGACATCGACGTCCGCTTCGTCCCGCGCGAGATGGCGCGCATCTTCTTCCTCTCCGAGGAGTACGCCGCGCGCAACCGCACCGACGCCGAGTTCATCGGGGACTGCTACCGGGTTTTTCTCGACCGCGATCCGACGCAGGTCGAGCTCGACAACTGGCTCGCGGGCGCGTGGAACCGCGCCGAAGTCATGACCGTCTTCAGCGAGTCCGAAGAATTCGCCGCGCGGATCGAGGCGATCTATCCCGGTCTGGAGGGCGATCCCGCGCGCAACTTCGTCGCGTCGATGTACATCGGCCTTCTCGATCGCCTCCCGGACCAGGCGGGTCTCGAATACGCCGCCGCGCTCTTCGAGGCGGCTTTCGCATCGGGCGGCATCGAGGCGGTCCGCGCTCAGGCCAGGCAGATGGCGCGGGAGGTGATTGTGTCGGAGGAATTCCTGAGCAAACAGCCGACCACGGCCGACTACGTTGCGCGTTTCTATCGGGCGTTTCTCGGCCGCTTCCCGAACGACGCGGAGATCGCCTACTGGACCGCCGAACTCGACTCCGAGCGCCGGACAGCCGACAACGCGATCGACCTCTTCGCCGATTCTCCCGAATTCACCAATCGTCTAAACGCGCACTTCGGTCCGTGACGGCGGGCGGCTGGG
>DATKZW010000135.1:0-2838 GCA_035527775.1 Sumerlaeia bacterium
AGCGCCCGAGAGGCGGGCCGGCGGTTTCCCTTACGCCTTCTTCCGTGCGACACCCCTCATCTTGATGCGAAAGACCGACTGCGCGAAAGTCCTTGCGGCTTTGCCGACTCCGGTCTCGCGAGCGTCGCGAAGGATCTCGCCGGCACAGAAAGGATCGGGATAAGTTCGAACGGACAGGGGATGAAGACCATGGGCTTCCAGGAGTCTCCCCATCGTGGCTGGGTTGAAACCGTAGGTGTGCTCGATCCCGTCGTAGATCGGGGGAAAGCGCATGGTGAGAAAGCAGAGCAACCGCAGGAGAGTGTATCCGCTGGACCGGTGGTTGTCGGTCCCCCAGTACAAGTAGCCGCCGGGGACAAGAATCCGGCGGATCTCCCGGATCAGCGCCACGGGATCCCTGACGTGTTCGAGGATGTGCCAGCAGTGGACCACGTCGAACATGCCGGCGGCGAGCCCGACGTCGGCAAGCTGGCCGCACGCCACCCTTTTCAGGCCGAAGTGGCGCTTCGCGAAGTCGACGCCGCTCTCGGACAGATCGACGCCGTGGCTCTCGAAGCCTGAGTCTTCGGCCGCCTTGCACACGTGCCCCGCTCCGCACCCAACGTCCAGAAAGCGTCCAGCGCGCACGTATTTCTGAATCTCCCGCACCGCCCTTTGCCCCGCTCGCAGCCGGCTTTCGTAGGCTTCCCCACACGTCTGATCCGCGTGGCAACCCGTCGTGAAGTAATCGGCGTAGTACCTGTTCAGCGTTTCCTGCGACGCCATCGGCGAACTTATCACCAACCCGCAGTCCCGGCACCGCACGCGACAGAAGTGGGGCAAACCCGGGCGCAGCGTCAAGGCCAGGGGGCGAAGCCGCCCGCTATTGCAGAGAATGCACCTCGTAACGATTTCCGACTCGACGATCATGGCGTTTCTCCCCCGCCCCGCCCACTCGAAGACTCCGCCCGAGCCTTCGGCTCGCCTTGCCGCGGCGCCGCCCTGGACCGCTTGTCCGGTGGAAACCCCTAAAGAGGTTGCATTCCGTTCTCTCGCGGCTGCCGATTCCGCGCCGCGGACCGCTCCTCCCGGTCCGGGGTCCAACGGCCCAGAGAGACTATTCCGCCGACGGCGAACCAAAAGAACAGATTGACGGGATAAGCCTCAATCCCCGAGCCGACCAATCCGTTCATCAAGACCACGACGATGACGCCCAGGTGCAGAGCCGCCAGCCTATGCGTGTCGGGGCTCCGCTTTCTGTTCCACCTGATTCGCGAGTAGAGACAAAGAGAAGCAATCAGCAAGCCGAAAAACGAGAGCGCGCCGAGAACGCCTGTTTCGATGAGAACCTTGAACAAGAGATTGTGCGTCGTGAAGTGCACGAGGCCCAGTTCGGTCTCGAGCGTGTCGCCCGCGCTCCCCATGCCGTATCCAAGGAAGGGGCGGTCCACGATGGCCTGCCAGATCGCGGGGTAGGTCTCGAAACGCCTAAGGAGTCTCTCATCCTCATGCATACGCGCGATGCTGACGATCAGGCGCTCGAATCCTTCGATCCGAGCCACGTATCCGACAAGCAGGAGAGGAATGAGAAACAAGGCAACGAGCGTCCAGTTGCGGATCAGTCTGACGGCGCTGTCGGTCGTCAGGAAGACGTAGAGAAGCGACGCGACGAAGAAGACGAGAAGGTTCGTCCGCGTTTTCGCCGCGACGACGCAGGCGAAGGCGAGTGCGTAGAGGACCGCCCAGAAGGACTTTCGCCCCTCCCTCATGAAGTAAAGCGCAATAACGGCGACCACGCAGCCGAACATCCCCAAGTGAAAGGGACCGGAGAGGATGGAAAAGGCGCGGAATCCTTCGAACTGCATCGTATAGACGTCGGCCCTCATTATGTCGAGCATCCGGCGGTCGTAGGATGAGAAGAAGAAAACCTGTTTGACTCCGTAGGCGCAGACGGGAAGCCCGGCGAAGCCCAGCGCCTTCCATGCGGCCCGCAGATCGCTGGGCGTACGGAAAAGCCACAGCGCCGCAAAAAAGCCGACGATGGTGAATGCGGTCTTCCGGAATCCTCGCAGAGCGAACTCCAAGTCCGGCACGTTCGGGTTGAGAATCTCCAGCAGCGAGATCAAGAAGAACGCCAAGGCCAGGAACGCCGACAGGCGGATTGCGCCAGCGCCGGGACCCCCGAAGAGCGCTTCGCCCCGGACAAGCCTGTCGAGCGCCACGAAGAAGACGAAGCCGTAGAGCAACAGATCAAAGGCAAGGAGGAGAAACTCATTGGGGACAACGGGCTTGAGACCGCTGATAAAGCAGGCTCCCACAAAGCAAAACACGCCGGCCCTGTAATCGACCGGAACGACGAGCAAGGCCAGGAGAAACGCCAAAGCGCCGGCCAGAAACGCGCCTCCCAGGGGATGAGATAGGAGGACGGCCAGGGAAGCCAGAGACAGAAAGCCGGCCAGGATGAGGGATTGTTTCTTCGCCAGGGCGCTCAAATTAGGGCTCCATGCTGCCCGATTGTCTAGAGGACCGGTCCGAAATTATCAAGGATTTTGACGGACACCTGCCCGTTGCGTCGGCGATGAAAGGGGAGAAATTCATTGTTGCCGCAAGCCGCATCGCCTATACTAACGTTGGGACGGCCGAGCGTCCCTGCGCCGCGCCTCCGGATAGAGGGCCCCCTCGTCAGGCCGGCGCCGGAGCAGGGCCGTTCCGCGTTGTGCATCTGCCGTCCGTCCGACAAAGGACTGGCAAGCCGTGAATTCCCCGACCTCCCCCCAAGTGAGTGAGCGAACGCGGACCGAGTCCGAGCTGGGAAAGCCGACCCGCTGGGATGTGCGCATGATCATCTCCATTCCCGCG
>DATKZW010000136.1:0-4363 GCA_035527775.1 Sumerlaeia bacterium
CGTCGATCTGTCCAAGGGGAGTGTGAAGATCGAGAGCAAAGAGGGCGACATGACCTTCGCCGCAGGCGAAGGCGTCAAAGTGCCGGACGGTTTTCCCAAGGACGTGTTCGTTCACGAGGGGAGCGTCAAGACGGCGACCACCGAAGGCGGGAGCTTCATGTTGGCCATCGAAACAAAAGACGGCGCGACGAAAGTGGCCGAAACGTATAAGGAAAAGCTCACGTCCGAGGGATGGCAAGAGACGAGGACGGTTGCCATGGAGGGCGGCTCTCTCCTGGAGTACGAGAAGGACGACCGCAGCCTCACCGTCCACGTCATGGAGGACGATGGGAAAACCCAGATCATGGTGGCCGTTCAGAAGGCTCAATGACCGCAAGGAGCAGGCAGAGAAGCGTTTGCCGTTGGGGGCAATGCCGGCGCGACGTTTCCGAGCGGCGGCGCGCCCGGCTGTGAAGCGCAGTCCTCAGCGCCGTCTTCCCGACCGCTTCCGCCAACTTCCGGAGTCGCGCGGCTGACCGGTCCGCGTGGACGGGAGCGCTTCGCCCTATCCCGTACGGGGTGAAGGAATCTTCTGATGCCAATGACCCTGACTTACAAGATCCTCCGATCCCATCTCGTGGAGGGAGATCTGACTCCCGGCGAGGAGATCGCCATTCGTATCGACCAGACCCTGACGCAAGACGCCACGGGCACAATGGCCTTTCTCCAGTTCGAGGCGCTCGGCATCGAAAGGGTTCGCACGAAACTCTCGGTGTCCTACGTGGACCATAACACCCTCCAGTGCGGGTTCGAGAACGCCGACGACCATCGCTATCTCCAGTCGGCGGCCTCGAAGTACGGCGTTCTTTTTTCCCGGCCCGGCAACGGCATCTGTCACCAAGTCCACCTCGAGCGTTTCGGCGCGCCCGGCATGACGCTTCTCGGCAGCGACAGCCACACGCCCACCTGTGGGGGGCTTGGCATGCTGGCCATCGGCGCGGGAGGGCTCGACGTGGCCGTCGCCATGGGCGGCGGCCCCTTTTACCTCTCCGCTCCGCGCGTCGTCGGGGTGTGGCTCGAAGGGCAGCTTGGGCCGTGGGTTTCGGCCAAGGACGTCATCCTCGAACTCCTGCGCCGCCTCCGAGTGAAAGGCGGTGTCGGTCGCGTCATCGAGTACCACGGACCGGGCGTCGCCTCTCTGAGCGTGCCCGAGCGGGCGACGATCGCGAACATGGGGGCGGAGTTGGGCGCCACAACGAGCATCTTCCCGAGCGACGACGGCACGCTCGGGTACATGCGCATGCAGCGCCGCGGCACGAAGCACCGCTTCCTCCAGGCCGACGACGGCGCCGCGTATGACGAGGAGCTGGAGCTCGACCTCTCAAGCATCGAGCCGCTCGTCGCCTGTCCTCACAGCCCCGACAACGTGGTCGAGGCGCGCAAACTCAAGAAGGTGGAAGTCAACCAGGTCGCCATCGGGTCGTGCACGAACTCCTCGCTGCGCGACCTTTTGGTCGTCAGCGCCATGTTCGACGGCAAGCACGCGCATCCGGGCGTGGACGTCTGTCTCTCTCCCGGATCGCGACAGGTCCTCCAGAACCTCATCGAGCTGGGGGGCCTGAACCCCATCATCGCCGCGGGCGTGCGACTCCTGGAATCGAGCTGCGGTCCCTGCATCGGCATGGGGCAGTCTCCGCCGAGCGGTTCGGCGTCGCTCCGCACGTTCAACCGCAACTTCCCGGGCCGGTCGGGCACGAAGGACGCGCAGGTCTACCTCTGCAGCGCCGAGGTTGCGGCCGCGTCGGCCCTGACCGGGGTTATCACCGATCCCCGCACGCTCGGCAAACCGCCTCGCGTCCGGATTCCGGACAGCTTCCTTGTCGACGACCGCATGATCCTCCAGCCCTCGCCCAAACCGGAGGAGGTCGAGATCACAGGCCCCGCCGGCGTCACCGGCCCCGCCGGCGTCATCCGCGGGCCGAACATCAAGCCTCTCCCGCTCAAGAAAGCCCTGCCCCCTTCACTGAAAGGCGAAGCGCTCCTCAAGGTCGGCGACAACGTCACAACCGACCACATCATGCCGGCCGGCGCGAAGATTCTCCCTCTCCGCTCCAACATTCCCGCCATCAGCGAGTACGTCTTTTCGGCGGTCGATCCCGAGTTCGCCCAGCGTGCGCGAAAGAAGAAGGGAGGCTTCGTCGTGGGGGGCGAGAACTACGGCCAGGGCTCCTCGCGCGAGCACGCGGCGCTGGCGCCGATGAGCCTCGGGCTTCGGGCCGTTCTCGCCAAGTCGTTTGCGCGCATCCATCTGGCAAACCTCATCAACTTCGGCATCGTGCCGATGACTTTCGTGGATCCGAAGGACTATGACGCCGTCAAACAGGGCGACGAGATGGAGATCCCGCGCCTCAGAAGGGCACTGAGCCAAGGCGCCGACACGATCGAGGTCCGGAACGTTACGCGCCGACAAACCATTCCCATGGCCCTCTCGCTCAGCCCGCGTCAGCGCGAGATTCTCATTGCCGGCGGTTTGCTGAACCTGACGCGCAAAGGGGCGGGCCAACGGAGTCGGTGAGGCCGACAGGGTCGGCGGTAAGGGAGATAGGCGCGTTCGTCCCCGCGCCGGCCCCTCTCGCAGAGCGGAGGGACTCGAGCCCCCGGCCGTCGTTCTTCTCGTTGCGACGGGAATGCCGCCATGCTCAAGGCAAGACAAAAGATCGGGAAGTACCGGATCGACAAGCGTCTGGCCGAGGGAGGTTTCGCCACCGTTTACCAAGCCTACGACACGGTGGAAGGGGTGCGCGTGGCGCTCAAGCTTCCCCACAAGCGCCTTCTTGGTCCCTCGGCCGCCGCCCCCTGCCGCCCAGTCCCTAACCCCTCACCTCCCGCTCATATCCCTTCAACACCGCGATCTCCCTCGGCAGATGAATCTCCCACGGCTCCCAATCGATCCACTCCCCGCTGAGGTAGCCCGCGTAATCACTCGTCATGAGAAGCGCAATGGCGCGGCGGTGATCGATGTCGCCTTCTCCCATGGGGACCATCTTGTTCTCTTTCTTGTCGCCGTCGTGAACGTGGAGGTGTCGGATCCACGGTCTCAGGGTCTCGAAGCTCTCCTCCACGGTCGCCTTCCCCGCGCGCACCGGGTGCATGATGTCCCAGTTGACCCCCACGGCGGGATGATTCACGCGCCCGACGACGGCGGCGACGTGGGCGGGGTCGCACCAGTCGTCGTGGGTTTCCAGGCAGAGCGTGACGCGCCGTTCCGCCGCGTGGTCGGCGACGGCGGTCAGGGACTTGACGAGCAGACCGATCGCATCCTCGCGGCTGGTCCCCTTCGGAATCCCGCCTCCGAAGACCCGGACGGCCGGCGCGCCGACGTCGCCCGCGAGGTCAATGCGCTCGCGCGTGTCTTGGAGCATCTTCTCCGTCCCCGAAGGGTCCGCGTACTTCAAAGATGTGGCGAGGCAGGCCAGAGCGATCCCCGATTCGGCGGCCTGGCGTTTGATCCGCGAGCGCTCTTGCGCGGTCGCGGCGACTTCAAGGCCGTGGGCGTGCCCGGCGTCCAGCCGGGGCTCGATGCCGTCATACCCGTAGCGTTGCGCGGCTTCGAGCGTTTCGGCCAGAGTCAGGTTCGGCGTTGAGAAACTCATAAACGAGTACTTCATGATCCCTTGTCCTTTCTGATGCAGGGCCTCGGCAATTCAAAGAACCACCACGCGGTTCTCCTGGCCGGCGAGCCGGATGGCGTCGAGAACGCGCGTGAGTTCCAGGGCGTGCTCGGGGCGAACGGGAAACTCTTTCTCGCCGCGGATCGCCTGGGCCACTTCGGCATAGATCGCGTTCTCGTCGCCGTAGACCGCCCCTTCCACCGTCTCGCGGAGCGTCTCGCTTTCGGCGGGCTCATCCCCCTCGGCGGGCTTCATCGTCGCGAAGTCCGTCGGGTCCGCTGGGCGGAGAGGGGTTTTCTTGTGAATCGTGATCTCACGGCCTCGAACGACGATGGTGCCGCGGTCGCCTTGGATAAACCAGTGGGGAAGATCCTCGGCCGCCACGGTGTACTCCACTTGCGCGACGGCGCCGTTGACCAGATTCATGAGGGCGAGGAAGACGTCCTCCGCGTCGCCGGGGTTGACGGTCTGTTTCATTCGCCCGTAAACGCTTTCGACCCTGGCGCCCATCAGCACGATCGGCGGATCGACAATGTGCGGTCCCCAGTTCAACAGATAGCCGCCCCCATAGCGGCGCTCGGTCTGCCAATCGCTGCGCGTCGCGAAGCTGCAGACGGCGTGGCGGACAAGAAACACATTGCCGATCGCGTTCTCGCCCACCAACTCTTTCAATCGAGCGAGAACGCATCCCCACCGCGCGGGGAGCCACGGCA
>DATKZW010000137.1:0-5012 GCA_035527775.1 Sumerlaeia bacterium
GCGGCCGGCGTGTGGTCATGATCGTCACGTCCGCGTTGTGGTAGCGGTGGTATGCAATGAGAGGCCTGTAGTCCATCGAGTAGACGTGGTCGGAGGAGACGACGAGAACGAGCTCGGCCCGTGTGTCCTCGATGAAGTCCAGATTCTGGTAGATCGCGTCAGCCGAGCCGCGGAACCACTGGGTCTTGCCCATCCCGACGAAGGGCGGCATCAACCGGATCCGGCGGTTCGCTGTGTCAAAGTCCCACGGCTGACCGACCCCGATGTGATCGATCAAGGACCCGGGCAAGTACTGAATCAGGAAGCCGACGTTGTTGATGCCCGAGCAGCTGAGATTGGTCAGAACGTAATCGACGATCCGGAAATGGCCGCAGAAGGGCAGGGCCGCTTTGGCCCGGTTGTGAGTGAGGACCGAGAAGCCCAGGTTGATGCCGCCCGCTAAGACGAGGGCCGTCGTTCCATGCATGTCGCGACCTCTAGCGGCCAACCGGAAGGGATTTCAGGGGCGGGTCTCGGATGAAGCGGCTCTTCAGGATCCCTCCCGAGATCGCCTTGCCGCAAGATGCATCATGGTACTCCGGGCCGCCGGAGAAAAGCAACGGAAACCTTATCTTCCAGAGGCGATAGGTGTTGACGGTCGGATCCCCGGATGATATAAGGCCCCCCGCGAAGAGTTCTAGGGCGCTCCTTCGGCGCGACGCGAGTCGCAAGGATCTCCCCGCGTCGCCCCGCGAGTCACAGAAGGCGCCATTCGGGGTGAGGTTTCCCCCCTCCCCTTCGGCCGAGCCGCGCTCGGCTTCGGCCGAGAAAACGAAGAGAGGTCGGCAAGAATGAGCCATTCGCCGCTCCAAGAGAGGGCCGAACACGGGACTCCCACCAGGAATGCCCCGGGACAACCGGGCATCGGGGGGACCGTGCGCAAGGCGGCGGTCGCGGCCGCGGTGGCCGCTGTGGCGCTGGCGGGCGCGGTCTGGCTTCTCCGGGCGCCCGAGCAAGAGAAGGCCGAAGGCAAGATTCGCCTCACCGTCTACGGCTACGACCCGACCCAAGGCGACAACGCCATGAATCGCCTTTGTCAGGCCATCATGCGGGAGGACCCGGAAATCCTCGTGGGCCGCTACACCGCCCTGGCCATCGCCGGAGACCAGGGCGACACGGGACGGCTGCTGTCGTGGGCGGGCCAGACTTCCCCAGACGTCGTGTTCAGCTTCTGGCACGGCATTCGCAAGGAGATCGAAGAAGGCTTTCTCTGCTCCCTTAACGAGTACGTCGGTTACGACGGTTTCTACGGGCTCCATCCGGAAACGGGGGCGCCTTACGAGCTGACCGGGAAGCCCAAGTTGAAGAAAGACGCGGCGACGGGCGAGATGGCGCCCGACATCAACGGGAACGTCGACGATGACGAGGCCCTTTGGACGGAGTGGCGCAGCTATCCCAAGATCAACCGCCTCGTGGCCACCGACCGCGGGCGTTTGGAGAGAGGACCGGACGGCAAACCATACGAGGGGGCGATCGTCTATGGCCTGCCCGTGAGTACAAGCGTCTACTACGGCATTGTCTATCGCCGCGACCTGTTTCGCGCCGCCGGCTTCAACGAGGGGGAAGTCCCCAAAACGTGGGACGAGTTCTGGTACTTCTGCCAGAAGCTGACCGATCCCGAGCGCAAGGTGCCCGGGGCGAAGTTCCAGAGCGGCCAGCGCGGTTTCTCCGTGCCGAAAGCCGCGTGGCTCTGGATCGAATGGCTCTGGTCGAACAACAGCAGCGCCATCATGCAGGCCAAGACCAATCCCCGCACGGGAAAAGAATGGTGGTTCACCAAAGAAGAGACGGAATTCATTGACCCCGAGACCAGCGAATCGCTCGTCATGGAGCCGTCGCGCTGGAAAGCGACCTTCGCCACCGACGAGGCCGCCGAGTCGCTGGAGTTCTACAAGAAACTCTGCTGGCAACCTTGGATTCCCAATCCTGAAACGGGCGAGCCGATCGACCTGACGAAGGAGGACATCCAACGGGGGACCGTGACGGATCCGCGGACCAACAAGGAGGTGACCTTTACCGAGAAGGAAGTCATCATCGGAGCGGTGCGCAAGCAGGTCAGCGGCGAGGACGCGGAGTTGGACATGTTTCGCCGCGGCGAGGTTGCCATGGTCATGTACAACACGCGCAGCCTGCAGGAACACAAAATCCCCCCCAACAACCTGGGTTTCTTCGCCATTCCCGCCGCGCCCAACGGCGGCAAGCAGGTCGTCGGCTCTTTCCGCCATTACCACGCCCTGAACTCTCGCCTGGCGGGAGACAAGAACAAGAAGACCCGCGACAAGGCCTGGAAGATCCTGAGCGCTTGGTGCGGCTCGCGAGGACGACGGATCACGGTCGAAGACCTCGTGATGCAAGGCTACGCCCGGTTCCTCACGCCCGAGCTGCTCAGCGAGTTCGGTCTCGACGAGTACATCGAGCAGATTCCCGCCCACTGGCGCGATCAGTACAAGCAAGTCATCCAAAATCCGCGCGCCGAGCCTTACATGGGCTACTGGTATCCCGCCGAGATGCGGCTCACCAGCGGGGTCATCGGCTTCGTGTTGAGCGACAAGGACTTCGAAATCCGGCCCGCCCTCCAGGAAGTGGAGAACAAAGCCAACGGCCGGCTCATGTTTGGCCTCTCCGAAGAGGAGAAGGCGCGCTACCGTCCCTTCGCCCTCGTGGGAGTCATCATCGCCGCCGTCATCGCGGCCATTGGCGGAACCATCATCGTCCGCTCCTACGCCGAGAAGGAACCCCAGGGAACGGCGGCCGCGCGCGCCGGGTCCACACGCAGCGTCTACGCCCGATGGATGCCGTGGCTGCTTCTGGCCCCGGCGCTGGCCTCGATCATCCTCTGGGCCTACTATCCTCTCGTTCGCGGATCGATCATGGCGTTCCAGGACTATCGACTGTTGGGCGACAGCAAGTGGGCGGGTCTGGACAACTTCATCACCGCTTTCACCGACAAGGACTTCTACTCGTCTTTGAGGACCACGTTCAAGTTCGCCGGTCTCGCCCTCGGCATCGGCTTTCTCACCCCCATTTTACTGGCCGTCCTCCTTACCGAGGTCCCCAAGGGAAAGGTCTTTCTCCGCACGGTCTTTTTCCTCCCGCAGATTTCCTCCGGTCTGGTCGTCTTGTTCATCTGGAAACTCATGTACAACCCCACCGAGTACGGACTGCTGAACCAGTTCCTCCTCGAGACCCCCAACATACCCGTCGCGCTGGTCGTGCTCATCAAGAGCGTGATCCTCGCCGCGACCGCGGGGATCTTCTGGGTCCTGTATCGCATCGTTTTCAAGGTGGAGCACGAGTCGGTCGTCTCGCGCGCTCTGTTCGCGCTGCTCTTCGGGCTTGCGGTTGCGGCCGTCGCGTACCCTTTCGTGCGCGAGCTCTTCGCCCTCGGGCCTGTTGCGTCGCTCCAGAGTTGGGCGACCTGGCTGTGGAGTCCGCCGGCCTTCGAGAAGCAGGACTGGCTGGGCGACACGAAATGGGTCATGGTGGCGGTCATCGTTCCCGGCGTGTGGGCCGGCGCCGGAATGGGAAGTCTCATTTACATCGCGGCCTTGAAGAACGTCGATGAGGAAAGCTATGAGGCGGCCGAAATCGACGGCGCGGGATTCTTCGACAAGGCGTGGTATATCACAATGCCGTACTTGAAGCCTCTCATCCTCATCAACTTTGTGGGCGCCTTCATCGGCGTCTTTCGCGACATGGGCAACATCTTCGCCATGACCGGCGGCGGGCCCGGGAACGCAACCATGGTGATGAGCCTCCACATCTGGTACACGGCTTTCGCCTTTCTTCGTTTCGGGGAAGCGACTTCGATGGCCTGGTTCATGGGCGTCATGCTCATCAGTTTCACCATTTACCAGCTGCGCATCCTGAAGAAAGTCGAGTTCCGCCGCGCCGAGGCGAACTGATGGGGAGATGGGAATTCAAAATGAGAAACGGACAATGAGAAACGGGCAATGAGAAATGACAGAACCTGAAACCCATTCGTGGCCGCTAGAGGTTGCCGCCTTTCGAGCGGAGCACTTTCAATCGTCCGTTGTCCGTTTTTCATTTTGCGTTGAACGGGGTCTGCCGTGCCGCTGATCGGAAAAGTCGGCCGTAGAAATCCGAAAGTCTTGTTCGGCGTCGGATTGATCTATCTCCTGCTCATCATGGGCGGGACGACCATGGTATACCCCTTTCTCATCACGCTCACGTCGTCCATGACGAACGACCTCGACTATGAGCGTTTCAGCCCCTACCCGAGATTCTGGTTCGACAAAGGCGAGCGCTACCTGAAGTTTCTTGCGGAGAAGTATTCCGACGTCGCTCGCTTCGACTACTTCAAGGCCGCCTATCGCGCTCCCGCGCATTGGGGCCTGTTCCGGGACGTCGCCTTCGATCCGCACGCGATCGAGGATCTCTTCCCCGTTTTCGGCGCGGAGGAGGACCCCGGTCGGTGGGCCCGGGTAAAGCAGATTGGGGAGGACTACCGCTGCTTTATAGAAGACACCTACAAAACGCGCGAAGACACCGAGAAGGTCATGCCCCTTTATCTCAATTACAACCTGCCCGAGTACCAGAACTTCACGCAGAAGCGCTACCAGGACCTCTATGTGGCATTCGAGGAAGCGGCCGGGCGGGGAGACGCCGCCGAATCCCTTTCCGCGCGCGAGCTCGAACGGCAGGCCCTCAGCTTCATGGGGGAGTTCCGGGCGGACGTTTACGACAGCTTCATCAACATGAACTTCACCAGCGTGAAGAATTACGCCTACGATCTGTCCAAGTGGATTCCGACACAGAGCACGCGCCATTTGGACTTCATCGAGTGGGTGCGCGGCCTACCCCCTCACCACAAACTGCCGATCACACGCCATTATCTCTGGACGAAGTTCCTCTTTGACAAGGGATGGGACGTCCAGAAATACAACGCCGCGACGGGAGCCCAGCTCACGACGCTGCTGGCCGCGCCCTATCCGACGGGCGACGTTCCGCCG
>DATKZW010000138.1:0-7178 GCA_035527775.1 Sumerlaeia bacterium
TCTCCCACTCCGGAACAAGACGATGCGGAGTCGGCGGAGGATGACCGGATCGAGGCGCTGGGCGACGCCGCGCTGAGGCTGGTTCGGCGCTCCCTGATCGTCGCCAATGGGCCGGAAGAGGAGCGCCGCTATCTGCTCCATCGCCTCATGGCGCGCGCCGTTGGCGGGGAAATCGGCGATCCGGATCGACCCGCCGACAGCGTCGCGCCGGCCTGCGTTCCCGCTCTACCGATCTGGCGTCTGGCCTTCTGCCGCTTCTGGACCGGGTGGGCCGTGGGCAAGGATTCCGTCACGGCGGACGAGGCGTTCCACCAGGAAATGGACAACTTGCTAACGGGGCGCGAGCTGCTTTTCGACAAGCGCGAGAATGAAGACGGCCTGGAATCGCTCCGGGCGCAGTTCGCCCCTGCAACGTGGCAGTGGATGGCGATTCAACGGGCCGATTCGCTTGCGAGTATCGTGAACATGGTGGGCATCGCGGAGTCAGAGGCCCCGGATGGATCGAAAGAGAAGGCCAATACGCTTCAGGCGTTGGGCGATCTGGCGGTTCGCGAAGACCGTCTTTCGGATGCGGCGGGCTTCTATGAGAAGGCGGCGGCGATCTACCCCGCGATCGGCGCGAGGCTTGGCGAGGCCAATACGCTTCAGGCGTTGGGCGATCTCAAGATGAGGCAGGGCGACTTCGAGGAGGCGGAGAAGAACCTGGGGTTGGCCATTCGCCTGCACGAGGGAGCGCAGGACCGGCTCGGTCTGCGGGCGGACTTCGGGATCATGGGGCGACTCTTTCTTGCGACGGGACGGCCGGCGCTTGCCGTGTTAGCGTTTGAGAAGAGCTTGAACGCGCTGCCGCCCGAAGCGGACGGGCACGGGTATCGCCTGTCTCTCGAGGGGCAGGCCGAGGCGTTTCAGGCGATGGGTTGGTCCTCGGGCATGGCGGCTTGCTTCCAGCGCCTTGACGAGCTGCCGGGCGCCGAAGGAGGAGCGTTGGACGGCTATCTGACCTGGTTGACGGAGAAGATCTCGCCGGAATTGGCGGAGAAACTGCGCGAGGAAGCCGGAAAGCGCGAAGCGGACGGGTGGCGGCTGGAACACGTGGCTGCGGCGGCGCAGGAGGCGGAGAAGGAGAAGGAGGCGGAGAAGGAGAAGGCTAAGTAGTGCAGTTCATAAGTTCGGTGACGTATTGATTTGACAGGATTGACAGGATTGGCAGGATGAACGCGAGAATGCCCCAATCATGTCAATCTTGTTAATCCTGTCAGACATCTCTTAGGAACCGATTCTGCGTCGCCGTATTTACGAATAGCTGCGCCAGGGAGAAGGAGAAGGCAAGAAGGGCTGAGGACGCGGAAGCGAGCGAAAAAGGAGCGGAAATATCATGAGCGCGGAAGAAAAGAAGAGCGAAGGACAGCCGCCCGTCTCGATGCCAGGCGCAACCATAGGCCAGCAGATATTTACCGCCGGGGGCGCGGTGGACAATCGGGGCGCGGCGTTCGCCGTGGGCGGCGGGAACGCCCAGGCGGGGATAGCGTTTTCGGAAGTGGTGGGAGCAATAGGGACACTCAGGCGGTGCGCCGCGTCGCACGCGGCAAACGGCGAGGCGCTGGCCCGGAATCTCGACGCGTTGGAGGCCGAGTGCCGCGAGATCGAACAAACGGAGGACGCGCTGCAGAAGAAGTCGCTGGCTGGCAAGGCGATGGAGACGTTCCGGTTGTTCCTGAAAAAGGCGGCGGCAATCGGCCTCGCGGTCAAGGGCGCGGACGAAGTTCGCCAGGCGGCGGAGCGAATCGGGGGGTGGCTCGGGAATCTTTCCGAGACGCCGTTCCTGGACTTTTTCGGATGACGTATGGAAGGACGGGCCATAGCCTTGAGGCAAACCATGCCTCAAACGCTGATCGAGAAGGAACGGCCCAGCAATCTGAGCTGCGAATAGTGAATCTGGAATTGTGAAATGGCTCAGAGTGTATCAATTGCCCCTGTCTCGATTGAAAAAGAAGGACCCGGCATCGATCTGTCGAGTTTGCCGACTGGTATTGCTTTTGAGATGTCGGACCCGGAGCCGGGGCTGGGGTATGCTCGGGATATGGTGACGCTGACCTACGACCTGTCGGGGTTCGAGAACGTGGCGCTGCCGCCCGTGCTGCGTCCGTTGGAAACCGCTGGCCGCACCGGGGCGACCACCGACTGAAAGGCGCCCGAACGCGCGACAGAACGACCTCCGCAAGCGGCAAAAAGTGTGGCACTATGTCATTTCGGCTTTTGTAGATCATTGAAAACGCAAGACTTCAGAGAAAGCGGTGTCGAAGATGGGCTTGAGCCTTCGTCCTTTGCCAGCCCAGCCCCGACCGCGCGACCGCGCAAAGACCCTTGACATCACGCCCGCCCAAGGCTATTTTCAACGCGGCTCCGTCTCGTCTCGGCACATCCGTCGGACTGGGAACGGACCGCACACTGCGAACGGCCGCCGCCTGTCTGTCATGACGACCAAGAACGCGCAACCTTCCCCCCGACCCAGACCTGTCAGCCCTTTCCTGCTCGTCGCTCTCGGCTGGCTCATCCCCGGAAGCGGCTTTCTGCTCCTGGGACGGAAGGGGCGCGCCCGCGGACTGATAGCCCTCCTTGCGATTCATCTGACCTTCATAGTCGGCGTGAGTTTGAAAGGGGGCGTTGTCTGGCCTGTTTGGGCTGTTCGCGAGGCGGGCTTCAACCTCATCAACATCCTCACTTTCCTGGTGGAGATGGGCGCCGGGTGGTTGGCCGCGCTTTCCCTCGCCGCCCATGCCGGGGCATGGGCTCACTTCGCGCCCGCTCCGGCAAACGCCTACTTCGAGCTCGGCTCGCTGTACTGTCTGACCGCGGGCGCCTTGAACTACTTCGTCATCCGGCAAAGCCAGGAACGCAACGAGAAGAAGGCCTTTGAGATTCTCGCCAAGCAGTAGGCGCCCTTGGCGGAAACACGCTTGCAAAACGACCGGAACGGCTCTCTTACCCGATGACATTCGGCATATTGCATTTGCTCTCTCTCGTGTACCTGACGGGCGTGGTGTCGCTCATCCTTGGGATGGATGAGGGGGAGACTCCGGCCCAAGCCGGTCGCCACGTTCTCGGCTGCTGGACTCGCATTCTCCTCTGCTTCGTCGGTCTTGGCGTCGTCGTGTATGTTTTCAGCCTTTTTGCGGGCTGATTCCGCCCTCTGTGCGCCCACGAAGAACCTGTGAGCGCCGAAGTAGAGAAAGGAAAGGAGAACGCCTCCCATGAGCGACATCACACTGGAGCAAGCGCAGGCCGCTCTCGACGCGGCCCTGAAGAAGTCCGAGGAGATCGGCGTCAAGATGGACGTCGCCGTCGTCGACGCCGGGGCCAACCTGAAGGCGTTCGCTCGCATGGACGACGCCTGGCTCGGCTCCATCGACATCGCCCTCAAGAAGGCCCGCACCGCCCGCTTCTTCAACATGAACACCGGCGAAATCGGCAAGCTCTCCCAGCCCGGCGGCCCGCTCTACAACATCGAGCACTCCAACGGGGGGCTCATCTCCTTCCCCGGGGGCGTGCCAATCCAGAACGCCGCCGGGGAGGTCATCGGCGCCATCGGCGTCTCGGGCAGCACGGTCGAAGACGATCATGAGGTCGCCCAGGCGGGCGCCGCCGCCGTCTCGTAGTCCCTGGCGTTGACCTGGCAGTCCCAGCCGTTGGCCTGTCAGCGCTCGGGGCCCAACTTGCCCGACATCGCTCGGGAGACATGTTGCGCCTCCCATTTGGCGATTCCGCCGGTGAAGTAGCGAATCCGCACTTTCTTGAATTCGCGAACCGTTGGCAGCAACTCGTAGCGGTCCAGACCGGTCGCGTCGGCAATTCCCCGGACCACGCCCAAGCCCTCGTCCTCGCTACGGGCGTGAATCATGGCGTAGTGCGACCAGGGCCAGCCTGGCGACGTCGGGCGCTGGTAGCAGTGGGAGACCTCGCGAAAACGCGCCATCGCCGCGCCCGCCTCCTCGGCGCGCGACTCGGGGACCTCCCAGACGCTCATCACGTTGTGGCGGCGCCCCGCGCGCTGGTGCCGCAGGATTGCGGCGAAACGCCGCATTTTCCCCGATTGCAGGAGCTTTTGCGCGAGGTCCAGGAGGTGAGTGGGGGAGAGGCCGAACTCTTCCGCCCTGTGGCGGAACGGCTCGATCTCCAGAGGAAGGTCCTCCTGGAGCGCCAAGACGGCCTGCCGCTCTGCTCTCAGGGGGATCCCCATCGTCCCGGCCTCTTCGCGCACGGGGGCTTCGCGCGCCTCTCCCCCCGGAACGCTCCCGGCCTCGGGATTTTCCTCCGTGCCGTCGCGCAGGGCGCCGAGAGCGGCGCGGCGGGGGTTCGCCGCCTCGTCGCTCGGTCCGGACGCCGACATCGGGAGATACACGCCGATCTTGAAAAGCCGGATCGCCGGCAGGTAGAGCCATCGCTCCACCCGGGCCAGCGCCGCAAGAGCCGCGCCGTGGGCCCGCGGGTCGCTAGGCGGCGGAGCGGTCAGCGTGAACCAGAGGTTGAAAGCGTGGCCCCGCTCGTAGTTGTGGCTCACGCCGGGATGGGCGTTGACGATCTCCGCGGCGGCTTCAATCTCGCTCTGGCCCACCTGAAAAGCGAACAGAGCGCTTCGGTAGCCGAGAGCCGCCGAGTCGAAGATGGCGCTTATCTGGCGGATCAGACCCGACCCTCGATGCCGCCGAATCCGGTCCATGACCTCGTTCTCCGAGATCCCCAGCCGCTCCCCGAGAGATCGGTATGGTCTTTCCCCCAAGGGGAACTCGCTCTGAATCGCGTCCAGGAGCCAGCGGTCGGTTCCATCCAGGTTGATGTCCGGCTCTCCCATTGTTTTCCCCCGGGGTTCGGTGCTGGAGCGGCTGCGTCCGCCAAGCCCCGTCGGGCCGGCTGCGTTGTGTGCGGGACCCCGTCGCTAGGCGAGATCCCTGGCCGCGACTTCGAGCGCTTCCCGTTGCGCTTGGAGCGTGCGATCCAGATCTTCGTCGGAGTGGGCTGACGAGATGAACACCGCCTCGTATTGCGAGGGGGCCAGGTAGACGCCCCGCTCGAGCATAGCATGAAAGTAGGCGGCGTAAGCTCGCGTGTTGCAACGCGACGCGCTTGTCCACGAGATCACCGGCTCGCCGGTGAAGAACAGGCATAGCATGGATCCCACCCGCGTTGTCGTCAGGTTCAGCCCCAGCCGCTCGAGATTCTCGCGCGTTCCCCGCGCCAAGCGCTCGGACCGCCTTTCCAGGTCGTCATAGAAACCCGGTTCACGGAGGATCCGCAACGTCTCCAGACCGGCCGTCACCGCCAGCGGGTTCCCCGACAGAGTCCCCGCCTGGTAGACGGGACCTTCCGGGGCGACCTGACCCATGATCTCTTGCCGGCCCCCGTAAGCGCCCACCGGCAGTCCGCCGCCGATGATCTTGCCCAGCGTCGTCATGTCGGGCGTCACGTCGTAGCGTTCCTGCGCGCCCCCGAGCGCCACGCGAAAGCCCGTCATCACCTCATCGAAAATCAGCACGATGCCCTCGCGTGTGCAGATCCGGCGCAGGCCCTCCAGAAAGCCTTGGGCCGGCGGCACGACTCCCATGTTTCCCGCCACGGGTTCGACAATGACGGCCGCGATCTCGCCCCCCCATCTTTCCGCCAGGGCCTCGACCGAGTCCACATCGTTGTAGGTCGCAACCAGAGTGTCCGCCGCCGCGCCCTTCGTCACCCCCGGGCTGTTGGGCGCACCCAGCGTGGCGGCTCCGGATCCCGCCGCGATCAGAAAACTGTCGCCATGACCGTGATAGCAGCCTTCGAATTTCACGATCTTGTCGCGCCCCGTGAACCCCCGAGCTACGCGGACGGCGCTCAGCGTCGCTTCCGTTCCCGAATTCACGAGGCGCACCTTCTCGATCGACGGCACGATCTCCACGATCGTCTCCGCCAGTTCCACCTCGATCTCCGTGGGCGCCCCAAAGCTGAGACCCGAAGCGCACGCCTTCCGAACCGCCTCGACCACTCGGGGATGCGCGTGCCCCACAATCATCGGTCCCCAGGACCCGACGTAATCGATGTACTCGCGCCCGTCCACGTCGCGAATCTTCGAACCCCGGGCGCCCGCAATGAACGGCGGCGTTCCGCCCACCGAGGCGAACGAACGAACCGGCGAGTTCACCCCCCCGGGGATCAGCCTTTTGGCCTTCTCGAAGAGCGAATCGCTGCGGCCCATAGCATGAACACCTTTCCCGCCAGCAGAACGTCAAAAGTGCGCGTTCAGTCGAGCAGTGAACTCGATGGAATCGGCGAACAGGTCGATCATCGCGTCGCTCGTTGTGTGGGCGGCGTCGAGTTCGCCGGTCCAGTAGGCGCGCTCGTTGTCGCTCGGGAAGCGACCCAGGAAGGCTCTGTAGAGCCGCGTGACGTACGTCGCGTGGGCAGTGGATAGCGGATAGGGGATGGCAGAACCCCCTGAGCGGGGAGACGCGAGTGGCGCATGCTGACTGGCGGACGATGCCTTCAGCAGGCTCTGGAACTCTTCGGAAGCGAAGATCTCGCGGGCCATCTGCTTTGCCTGGGAGCGGACGGCCTCGACGCCGCCCGCGGCGTTTGCAGCGTCGAAGACCGTCGCCGCGTATTCGAGACCTAGCCGATCGACCAGCCGATCCAGAAGGCCAATGTACATAGTCGTCACGAAATTGCGCGCCGGATCGCCCCCGAGACGGGGGTACATCCCCTCGATGCGCGCGGCGAACTCTTCGGACTCGGCGAAAATGGTCGTCACCTCGGCGCGGTTCCACGTTCCGCTCAGCCAATTGGCGAGTTCCAGCTCCGTCGGGCGCCGATCGAGAAAAACGCCGTAGCAGTCGGCGATGAACTCTCCGTCGGTGCGCCGACGGCTTTCGTACTCCTCCGAAAGGAAGAAGAGGCGCGCCATTTCGCGAGGAATGAAGCGCACGTCGATGCGGAAGGATAGCGCATACTCGAAATAGCCCGAGTACCATGCATCTACAGCGCCCTCCTCCGGTTCGCGCCCGAGAACCAGACGGTAGAACGACTCAATGAGCGAGCGCGCCGGCTCCGGGGTGGCCGACGGAGTCTCCGTCGGACTCGGCGTCAGCGCCGGCGTGACGGTCGCGGTTGACTGCGGCGTTCCGGTGGGCTCGGGGAAAGAAGAGGTCGGC